>NZ_SMLA01000099.1:0-8486 GCF_004349225.1 Saccharopolyspora karakumensis | reverse complement strand
CACCGGGGGTGCGTTGGTGGGCGATGGGGCGCCAACCGTGGTCATGGGAACCTCCGCGTTGAGGCGATTCGAGAGGGTGGGCAGCGGCGTGGTGGACGTTCTGGTGCTGCGCACCGACATGTCGACGAGCTTGTCTGACATGTTCGAGGTGTTGGCGGAAGGGTTTACCGGCTCTGGCCCTGCGCCGTCAAGAGTCTTTTCCGCAGATTGTGGACTGCTCGTGGGGTTTGACGAGCGGGCCTTGCTCTTCTAACTTGTCTGACATCAACCCAACAGGGGGTGCGACGTGGCGGCCAGACGACCGCAGCGGCGACCGGTCGTGGAGCTCTACGAGCGGATCGTCGAAGCAATCCGGCAGGAGACCTACCCACCTGGCTCGACGTTGCCGTCCGAGCCCGACCTCGCCGCTGATCTCGGCGTGAGCCGGCCGGCGCTGCGCGAGGCGCTCCTGCTGCTGCAGGAGGACGGCGTGATCACCGTGCGGCGCGGGGTGGGGCGGACCGTCAACGACCGCCCGGCCAGGCGCGGTTTCGAGCGGCTGCAACCGATCGAGAGCCTGTTCGGCGCGGACGCGGCCAAGATCCGGCCGCTGGCGCGCGTGCTGGAAGAGCCGACCGATCTGGTCATGCAGCACCTTCCGGTCCCGGCCAGCTGCGAGATCTGGTTCTGGGAGAGCGTCGTCGACATCGACGGCGTGCCCAGCGGTCTGGTGGAGGAGTGGAGCGCGCACGACGACGCGCTGGCCGCCGTCGACCCGGGGCTCCCCGCTGCGCTGGCCGAAGCCGAGGCGCAGCCGAGCACGATGCTGCACGTGGTCTCGGGTCTCGACCCCTACCTGCCGTTGAGCGGATCGAGCGCGGTCAGCGCGACGGTGCTCGGGCGGCGACGGGGCGAAGTCCTGGATCGCTCCCCGGACACCCCGGTCGTGTTGATCACGCAGGTCGTCTCCGTCGAGCGCACCCCGCTGATCGCGGCGAAGTACGTGTTGCCCAGCGGTGCACCGAGCATCCCGGTGCGCCAATCCCGATGAGCACGTCCCGGTTCCGCGTGCGACCGCGATCGCGCGCGGAACGCGCGCAGGACCCCGAAAGCAGAAAGGCACGCAACCGATGGCGCCCAAGCGAACACTGATCGTCGACTGCGACACCGGCATCGACGACGCCCTCGCGCTGCTCTACCTGCTCGGGGACCCGGGAGTCGAGATCAGCGCCATCACCACGGTTTTCGGCAACACCGACGCCGAAACGGCGGCGCTCAACACGCTGCGGGTGCTCGAACTGGCGGGCCGATCGGACATCCCGGTCGCGGTGGGCGCTCTGAGCAACTGGTGCGGCGAAGCGCATCTCGCGCCCTACGTCCACGGCTCCGACGGTCTGGGCAACACGAACCTGCCCGCCCCGGCGACGGCGCCGTGCGACGAACCCGCCGCGGAGCTCATCGTGCGGCTCGCCCGGGAGAACCCCGGGACCACGCACCTGCTGGCCATCGGCCCGCTGACCAACCTCGCCACCGCTCTGCTGCTCGAACCGGAACTGCCCGACCTGGTCGAGCACGTGACGATCATGGGTGGCGCGGTGCGGCACCCGGGCAACGCCACCCCGGCGTCGGAGGCCAACATCCACAACGACCCGGAAGCGGCTCGGATCGTGCTGCGGGCGGGTTGGCCGGTGACCATGGTCCCGCTGGACGCCACCATGGGCGAGGTCCTCACCGAGAAGCACCAGCAGCGGCTCGCCGAATGCGGTTCGCCGGTGGCCGCTTTCACCTCGACCATCCTGCAGCAGTACTTCGACTTCTACGAGCGCGACATCTTCGGCGAGCGGCGAGCCGCCTGCCACGACCCGTTGGCGGCGGCGATCGCGGCCGGTGACGTCGTGCCGGTGCTGGCCCCGGTGGTGCCCACCGACGTGGACACCGGGAACGGTCCCGGGCGCGGCGCGACGGTCGCCGACGTCCGCGGTCAGTACCGCGATTTCCCGACGCAGGAGGGCGCGAACGTGCGCGTGGTCCTCGAAACCGACCGCACGTTCCCGGAAATGCTGGTCGACCGGCTCTGCGGTGCGCCCGAACCCACGCAGCGGGTCGCGTGAGCGCAGCACGTCCGGAGAGGCGAAGCGTGCGCAGGACAGATGCGGGAGGAAGAACGATGTCGCGCGAACTGGACGTCGTCGTGGTCGGGTCGCTGAACGTCGACCTCACCGCGGGAGTGCGGCGTCACCCCCAGCCGGGGGAAACGGTGCAGGCGACCGCGTTGACCACCAGTGCCGGTGGCAAAGGGGCGAACCAGGCCGTGGCCGCCGCGCGGTTGGGCGCCCGGACGGCCCTGGTGGGCCGGGTCGGCGCCGACGCGCACGGGGAGGACCTGCTGGCGGCCCTGCGCGCCGACGGCGTCGAGACGGCTCACGCCCTCCGCGACGAATCGGCGGCCACCGGCACCGCGCTGATCACCGTGGCCGCCACCGGCGAGAACAGCATCGTCGTCGCCGCGGCGGCCAACGCCCGGTTGTCCCCGCGAGACATCGCCTCCGCCCGGTCGTTGATCGCCTCCGCGCGCGTCGTCTCGGTGGTCCTGGAGGTCCCGGTGGAAACCGTGTGCGCAGCGGCGCGCGCGGCGCGAGAGGCCGGGGCGCGCTTGTCGCTGAACCTCTCGCCGGTGGTCGACCTGCCCGGGGATGTGCTCGCCGCCGCCGACCCGCTGATCGTCAACGAGCACGAGGCGCGAGAAGTGCTGCGAATTCACGGCTCTCAGGTTCCCGAGGGCGAAGTCGCCTACGCGGAGGCGCTCCGGCAGGTCGGTGCGCGATCGGCCGTGGTCACCTTGGGCGCGCGCGGCGCGGTGGTCGCCGAGCCCGGTCACACCGAGCACGTCCCGGGGATCCCGGCCGACGCGGTCGACACCACCGGAGCCGGCGACGCCTTCGCCGCTACCGTGGCCTGGCGCATCGGCCGAGGCGACTCGCTGCCCGAGGCGGCCCGATGGGCCACCCGCGTCGGAGCCCGCAGCGTGCAGCACCCGGGCGCCCAGCCGTCCTACCCCGAGCTCGACCAGCTGACCGGGACAACGGAGCGTCGCCATGCCGGCTCGCCGTCGGCATCCTCGTCCTGAACACGAGCGGGGCCAGGGCGCAGACGCACCGGAGCCTGCGGCGACTACGCCGTTGTGCGCAGCCGCGGGGTCAGGCTCTGGTCGTCCAGGGCGACCAGGCCGGACTCGTCGATGGTTTCGGCGGTCTCGGAGGCGAAGTCGACCAGCTCCTGCACTGCGATGGAGTGCGGGGGATGTTGGCTGTAGGGGCGGATGTGGTCGGCCGCCCGGCGCAGCAGAGCGGCGGCTCCGGTGGCGTTGCCCCGGTGCAGGTGTGTCAGGCCGACGGCGAGTTGGGCCAGTCCCTTCCACAGGGCGCGCTGCGCGCTGGGAGCCGTCTTCCACGCCCCTTCGAGGACTTCGTGGGCGTGGAACGGGCGCCCGTCGTCGAGGAGTTGCTGGGCCTGCTCCAGGCTCTCGTGCGGGGTGAGCACGAGGTCTTCATCGATGCGCTCGACGCCCGGCGTGCCGTGCGGCAGCGGGCGGCCGAGCCCATCGCGCGGACGGGCGTTGCGAGCCCGCCCCTGTTCATCCCGGTCGCGTTCAGCCATGCACCCGAGTGTCCCTGACTCCCGCTCTCATCTCAGGGGCCGAGACGAGGGCAGCCGGGGTGAGCGGACACCTGCTAGACATGGTGTCCATGCGCAACCCGTGGACCGTGCACATCTCGGACGCGTTGCAGGTCCGGCTGGACCGCTACCGCGACGACCGCCCTGGCCGCACCACGACGACGGTGGTGCTCGAGGCCATCGAGCACCTGCGCGCGGACCTCCCCGAGCTGGTGCGCACAGCGCACGCCCGTCCGGCGTCACCGTGGGCAGCACCACCGTGGCAGCAGCGCTACCTCGGTTCGGGGCCGGTGCAGATCCAACTCCGGCCCGGGGTGGCCGAAGCCGACGTGCTGGGCCAGGTCTCTGCCGAACTCAGCGGTCTCCCGCCGGCGACGTGGATCCCGCCGCTGCTCAACGCCTACCTGCCCGGCCGCAAGGAACCCGACAACATGCCCTGGTTGATGCAGGAAACCGGCTCCTGACAACCCGTTTCCCGTGCCAGGCATGCCGAGCACGCAGGCGCATGGCGGAGAACCAGCGCGGCGAGCCGCCCGGCGGGCGAGCGCCCGGGCGCGAGTTCGGCGATCCACCGCCGACTCGCAGCGCCGATAGAGGCTCTTTATCGAAGCCTTTCAGAATTCGTCTAGCCAGATTTCCCGATCCGTTTGATCGAGCGGTGCGCAGCTGAGAGCCTCTGCGGAAGCACACAACGAAAAAGGGTCCTGCTGCTGCGGTGCAGGATGTGTCGCATCGCGTCGAGCGCCGGGCCGCGCCGAGCTTGAGTCACCGGCGCAGGATGAAATCGTGATGCCGGCGCATCGACAGCCGGCGACGCCCGGTTCGGGCGTCCTGTGAGGAGGTTCATCACGCCTGTCGAACCTCGTCGTTCCCCGCGGGAATGGCGATGCATTCCACTCGTGCCGAAGTTCTCCAAAACTGGTGAATCAGGATTTCACATGAAAACATCGCACAACGAGCGGACGGCGAATCATACCGTTTTCGCGGTATCGGTGGCCGTTTCGGCGTTGATCGTCCTGTGGGGAGCGGTGGACCCGAGCGGGTTCGGGACCGCGACGACTCAGCTCTTCAACCACGTCGTATCGGATTTGAGCTGGTTCTTCCTGGTCACCGCGAACATTTTCCTCGTGTTCGTCATCTACCTGGGAATGAGCCGCTACGGGCGGATCAAGCTCGGTGCCGATCGGGATAGACCGGAATTCGGCCGATTGTCCTGGTTCGCCATGATGTTCCAGGCGGGAATGGGGCCCGCGATCATCTTCTGGGGCCTGGCCGAACCGCTGTCGCACTACGTCGACGTCCCCTTCGGACTCGCTCCGCCCGGCAGCGACGAAGCCGCCGGGGTCGCGATCAAGTACTCGTTCTTCCACTGGGCGCTGCACCCGTGGGCGATCTACGCGGTCGCGGGCCTGGCCGTGGCCTACTTCACCCATCGCAAGAACGAGCGGGGCCTGCTCAGCGCGGTCTTCCGGCCGCTGCTCGGCGATCGCGTCGACGGACCGCTGGGCAAGGTCATCGACGTGCTGGCGGTGCTGGCGGTGGTGTTCGGCATCGCCGTGGCGCTGGGGCAGGCGGGCCTGCAGATGACCGCGGGACTGGGCGAGACCTTCGGGTTGCCCACCGGAATCGTCGTGCAGCTGATCGTGCTGGCGCTGACCACGGCCGCTTTCATGGGCTCGGCGACGACGCGGATCGAGCACGGCATCAAGTGGCTGTCGAACATCAGCATGCTCATCGCCCCGGTCCTGCTGATCTTCTACTTCGTCGTGGGCCCGAGCACCACCCAGATCAACGCCTTCACCGAGGGCCTCGGCGCGTACCTGGGCGACATCGTGCCGATGAGCTTCCGGCTGGACGCCTTCAGCCCGGACAACGGGTGGATGGGCAGCTGGACCGTCTTCTACTGGTCCTGGTGGATCGCCTGGGCCCCGTACGTGGGTCTGTTCATGGCGCGGATCTCTCGGGGTCGCACGATCCGCGAGTTCGTCGCGGCCACCGTGCTGGTGCCCAGCCTGGTCAGCATGATCTGGATCGCGGTGTTCGGCGGCGCCGCGCTGCAGCTGGCGCGCAGCGGTCTGGCCGGTGACATCGCACAGACCGTGCAGCAGAGCCCCGCGGCCGGGATGTTCGTGTTCATCCAGCAGTACCCGATGGCCGGGATCATGTCGGTGATCACGCTGATCGTGCTGTGGGTGTTCTTCGTCGCGGGCGCCGACGCGGGCACGGTGGTGCTGGGCGAGCTGTCCACGGGCGGCGAGCCGCACCCCAAGACCTGGGTGCGGCTGCTGTGGGGGGTGCTGCTCGCCGGTGTCGCCGCCGTGCTGCTGGTCTCCGGCGGCCTCGACGGGCTGCAGAAGGCCTCGGTGCTCACCGGGACGCCCTTCGCGATCATCCTGGTCGGCATCTGCGTGGCGTTCTACAAGACCCTCCGGGATGAGCACGGCCCGAACAGCGCTCAGGCGCCGATCTCCAACGCAGCACCACCCGAGGAGGCTCCGCAGGACGCCGAGGTAGCCGCGGTCGGCGCGGAACCCACCCGGAGCGAGAACCGATGACCTCAGCGATTGCTCTGCGCGGTCGAGGCAAGCTCGTCAAGCCCCGCGTCGAGATCACCCGCCGCTACGGCGGGCGGAGGAGCGGCCCGGTGCGCTGCCCGCCTGAAACCGCGCCGTGAGCCGTGGCCGACGCTCCGCGAGGCCCCGAGCGCTACACCCGGCGCAGCCTGACGGCCGGTTGCCTCGTCATCAGCGGCGACAGCGGCACTGACGACCCCACCGTCACACGGGAACTGCGGCGGGTGCGCGCCGAGAGGGCCGACGCCTTCGCGGCCAAGATCCGCAGTGATGTGGCCGCGGGCGTGCTCCCCTCGGACACCGACGCAGCGGCGCTCGCCCGCTACGTCATGGCGGTGCTCAGCGGGATCGCCCAGGCAGCCCGCGACGGCGTCAGCCGGGAGGAGCTGCGCCGCACCGCCGAGGTCGCCACCCGCGCGTGACCCTGACCGAACACTGACGAATGGCCTTCGCAACAGCGCGCTCGCGGTGATCCGGTCGGAGCCTGTCCGCGGCCGTGATGAACGATCGAAGACGAATCGAGCGGGACTTGCACCACGGGAGGCAGCAGCAGCTGGTAGCACTGGGAATGGTGCTCGGGCGGGCGATCAGGGTCATCGGCAGCAGCCCCGGCGCCGACCGTGCCCGGCAAGCGCATGAGGCCCGGCCGCGCCTTGGCGGAGCTGCGGGAGGTGAGCTGACGGGTCTATTGGGTCGGGTTTGACTCGAAGTAGGGGCGGTGCGGGCTATCCGGGCTCTTTTCGGCGTGCCTGCCCTTTCATGCTGTACGAGCTTTCCAACTCCCTCGCTGTCACTCGACGCGGTGTTTCCCCGGGAGTGTGGTTTCAGCCGAGCTGGATGATGCTTCCGCTGAATCCGTGCTCGCGGCTCGCCGATCTGGTGTGCGCAGCCAAGGTGCTCACGTTGTGGTCCTCGGCGAGCACCCGACCGCCGAGGACCTGATCGGTCATGCTCAGGATGACCTGCGCCTCGTCGAACTCTCCCGCCTCGATGGCTTCGAACGCCGTGGACACTGCGGCGTCCAGCAGCAGGTCCTCGATCGTCGCCCGCGTGCTGCCGCGCTGTTGCGGTAGTACCTGGTATTTCGAAATCATCATGTGCTCCTCGTCATGCCGAGCTCAACGGTTGCAGACTGCGACGAGCTCGCGCTCCGTGCGGATCCGTTGTCCCGACATGTCCACACGATGGTGTTCCTTTGCGCGCTGAAGTAACGCGCAAGCCGGGCCTCGCTGCGTCTTTCTGGCTGGCTATGAACCGCGACCTCGAAAAGGGCATCGTGCGAGCTAGCCCTCTCGGCACTTTTTAGCTCTGCGTTCTTCGAAACGGTCGATGGTCGCGTGGGCGGGATCAGCGAAAGCCTGCAGCAGGCGCCCACCCGGGAGGTCTAGGACCCCGCCGTGCAATGTGGACTGCGAAGTTCCTGTGGTGCTGGCGATGGTCCGAGGTGTAACGCCCGTTCCTCCAGGGCACCCCAGCGCTATGTGTTGTCCTGCAGCCGCTGCCGGTGCTGTGATGGGCGGGCTCTTCGGGGCTCTGGCCCGGCTACGGCGTGGCAAACCGCTGCATCCGCACGGCACGGTGTACGAAGCCGTGCTGCGGCGAACGGGGGCGCCGCAGCCCTGGTTCGCGGAGTGGCTGGACGAAGCCGGTGAGGATCACGGGTTGGTCCGCATTTCCAGGTCGATGGGACTCCCCGAGCTCTTACCGGACGTGTTCGGCCTCGCGTTCACGTTCAGCGGGCCATCCGGCGACCGCCACGACCTGTTGCTCGCCACCACCGGTTTGCGGCCGAGTCTGCGGTATGTCCTGCTGCCCCATCTGAATCCGCTCGCGGGGACGTACGGCTCGCTCCTGCCCTACAGGGCAGGGCGAGGGTTGGTCCTGCTAGCCGCCGTGCCGTTGGCTCCGGCCGATTCGGTGGTGGCGAGCTTCCGGCTGCTCACGGCCACGCCGACGGGACGGTGGCGGCCATTCGGCAGGTTGGACCTCACCGGCCGCACCGGGGCGAGATCCGACCAACCCCTCCGCTTCGATCCCGTTCTTCACGTCCTACCAGGACTTGCCTGGCCGTCTGCGTGCCAACGCATTCGCGAACCCGCGTACGCGGCAGCGCGTCGAGAGCAAGCGTCGTCCCACCGCTGACGGATCGCAATCGGAGGCCGTTCTGCTGGTTGTGGACAACGGGGCATCGCCGAAGGTGATACCGGTCGTTGACGTCCTTCGCGTCAGGTCCGCTTCGGGGCGGGGAGAGGCCAGGGG
>NZ_SMLA01000098.1:0-8561 GCF_004349225.1 Saccharopolyspora karakumensis | reverse complement strand
GCCGCCGGACCCGGCATCGGTCGGGGCCAACGAGCTCGGGGACGTTCCGGTGCTGATGTACCACCGCATCACACCTGCTCCGAGCAGCGTGTACGACCGCACCCCCGCCGATTTCCGGGCGGAGCTGGAACGACTCGCCCGCGAGGGTTACGTTCCGGTGACGGCCACCGAGTACGCCTCCGGGAAGATCGACATCCCGGCCGGGAAGCACCCGGTGGTGCTGACCTTCGACGACGGATCCGCCACCCAGTTCACTGTGGACCCAGCGGGGAACCCGGCGCCGGAATCGGCCGTCGGCATCCTGCTCTCGGTGGCTCAGGGCAACCCGGGCTTCCGCCCAGTGGCAACGATGTACGTGTTCAATCCGCCGTTCGAGGAACCCACCGGTCGGCGCAGCCTCACCTGGTTGCACGACAACGGTTTCGAGGTCGGCAACCACACGATGAACCACCCCAACCTCGGCCGGGTCTCCTCGGTGGAGGCGCAGCAGGAGATCGCCGGGATGCAGCGCGTCATCACCGACGCCGTCCCGGGTGTGCGGGTGGACTCGATCGCGCTGCCGCTGGGCATGCACCCCGACGAGGAGCGGCTGGCCTCCGACGGGGCGGCCGACGGGGTCACCTACCACCACACTAGCGTGATGCTGGTGGGCTCCAACCCGGCTCCGTCGCCGTTCACCACCGACTTCGACCCGGCCAACGTCCCGCGGATCCGCTCGCAGGGCCCGGTCGGCGAGGACGCGGGTTACGGCTCGACGGCCTGGCTCGACAAGCTCGCCGCCGACCCGGCGTCGCGCTACACCTCCGACGGAGATCCGGCGAAGACCTCGGCACCCCGCTCGGCCGGCGCCCAGCCGGCGCCGGGGGCACCGAACGTCCAGCGCTACTGACACCGCTTCGCGCAGCTGCGGCCCGGGATCTCGCCGCCACAGCTGCGCGAAGTGGTTGCTCGGTTTGTGGTTCCGCATGCTGATCGTGACCACTGCGTAGCCTGCGTTGGTATGAACGTGTCACACGCGTTGACACGACTGCCAATCCACGACACGCAGGGTTGATCAGCTGCTAGCGTCCGTGCACTCATCATCGCCGCTGAAACCGGAGGGGGGGTTTCCGCTGGTGACGTCACAGGACGCCGAGACTCATCACCGGACCATCAAGAGGCGTCTGTCGCGCGCGCTCACACTGCCGATCGTGCTGCTGTCGGTCGTGCTGCTGTCCTCGACGGTGCCGCAGGGGGTCGAATCCTTCGTCGTCTGGAGGATCGGGGTCGCGGCCAAGGAGGCCGGTACGTCCGCGATGCGCGGTTTCGAGGCGCTGCAGCGCGAACGCGACCTGTCGGTGCGGACCGAGATCCGACCCGCGGAACTGGCGGCCGCGCGCGCCGCGACCGACCGCAACGTCGCCGAGCTGACCGCCACGCTGGACTCCCTGACGGGGCACGCGCCGGAACCGATCGCCGAGAAGACCGCGCAGTTCCAGCACCGCCTGGCCGAACTGCCGCAGCGACGCCTGCTCGCGCAGGGCAGCGAGCTCAACCGCCGCGCGACCGTCGACTACTTCAACTCCGTGATCGACTCGGGCATCGATCTGTTCGACACCCAGTCCCGCCTCGCCCACGACATCCAGGTCACCCAGGACGGCATCACCGCCACCGAGCTGCTGCGCGCCTCCGACCTGATGCAGCGCGCGGCCATGATCGGCGGGGCCGCGGTGGACTCGGGTCGTTTCGACGCCGGCGAGCACCTCGCGTTCGCCGAGCGGGTGTTCACCTACCGCAGCCGGATCCGGGCCGAGAGCGCACATTCCGCGCCACAGGTGCAGCAGCGCTACCGCGAGCTGATGCGATCGGGCGCCTGGCAGCGGCTCACCGCTGTGGAGGACCAGCTGGTCGCGGCCGGTGCCGACGCGGCGCACGCGCTGTCGCCGCAGCAGCAGCGGGCCTGGCACACCGACGTCAGCACCGTGGGCCGCGAGCTCAACGCGATGTCGATGGCACAGTCCGATCACGCGATCACGCTGGGCATGACGCAGAGCTACGCGAAGTTCGTCTGGACGATCCTGGTGGTGCTGGTCGCGGTCGCGGTGACCGCCGGCTGCTGGTGGTACTCGTGGCGCAACATCGGGGTCACCGAGCAGGTGCTGGCGCGGCTGGCCCGGCTGCGGGACGCGGTGCTGCACCGCACCAACGACCTGCTGCCGCCGATCCTGGAACGCGCCCGGGAGGGCAAGCGCGTCGACGTGGACGGCGAGCTGGGCACGCTGGACTTCGGTCGCGACGAGATCGGCCAGGTCGCCGATGCGATGGAGGTCTCGCAGCGCGCCACCATCGACGCCACGATCAACGAGGCCGGGACCCACGCGGCGTTCCGCAGCGCCATCGCCGCGATCGCCAGCGGGCAGCAGACGCTCATCCAGCAGGCGATCGTCCTCATCGACGCCGCCGAGCACGACGAGCAGGACCCGGCCAAGCTGCGGCGGTTGCTGCAGGTCGACAGCACGGTCACGCGGCTGCGGCGCAAGATCGAGAACCTGCGGGTGCTCTCCGGTGACCGGCCCGGTCGCCGCTGGCGCGACCCGGTGCCGCTGGGCAAGCTCGTGCAGTCGGCGATCGGCGAGACCGAGCACTACACGCGGATCAACGTCCGCGCGGTGCCCGCGGTGGCGGTCAAGGGCCCGGCGGTCACCGACACGATCCGGGTGCTGGCGGAGCTGATGGACAACGCCACCCGCTTCTCGCCGCCGAACTCGCCGGTGGTGGTGCGGGTGGAGCGCACCGACGACCGCGTGCTGGTGGAGATCGAGGACCGCGGTCTGGGCATGAAGGGGCCCGACCGCGAGCGGATCAACCGAACCCTGGCCGCACCACCGGATTTCACCGCCACGTCGGTGCAGGACGACGTGCGTCTCGGTCTCGTGGTGGTGAGCAGGCTCGCGCAGCGGCGCGGCATCGCCGTCAGCCTGCACCCCGGTGACGGTTCGGGCACGCGCGCGTCGGTGGCGCTGCCCGGCGACATCATCGCCGAGCACGTGTCCGCGAAGCGAGAGCGCAGCGCCGAGACGACGGTCCGGATGCGCCGCCGTCCGCACAGCACGTCGACGGTGTCCGAACCGGACTCAGCGGGTGGCCTGCCGCAGCGCAAGCGCGGCACCACGCTCGCGCGGCTCAAGGGCAGACCGGGCGAATCCTCCACCGAGGAAACGGTTTCCGAGGATGAAGACCAGTCGTCCGGGGCGGTAGCGTTCATGAACCAGATCCGACGCGCCCGTGCTGAGCAGGAGGGACGTTCGTGAACAGCGACAACCTGAGCTGGTTGCTCGAAGATTTCCGCCGGCAGGTTCCCGACGTCCGCGGCCTCATCTTGTTCTCGGCCGACGGCCTGCCCACCTCGTTCTCCGGCATGTCCGAGGACGAGGCCGACGCGCTGGCAGCCCTGGGCGCCTCGATCAACAGCATGGTGGCCGGCGCGAGCGCGCACACCGGTTCCGGCGGTGTGCGCAGCACGCTGATCGAGAGCGACGAGGCGTTCCTGATGCTCAGCCAGGCCGCGGAGCGCACCGGCCTGCTGGTCGTCGTCCCGGCGAGCGCGGACCTCGAACTGGCGGCCACGGCCGTCGAGCAGCTCGTCTCGCGGGTGGGTTCGCACCTGGCCACCCCGGCGCGGCGGTGACCGGCATGGCCGAGTGGAACGACGACGAACCCGGACCGCTGGTGCGGCCCTACGTGCACACCGGCGGTCGCACCGATGTCACCAGCGACGAGCTGGACGTGTCGGCTCTGCTGCACGCGAACCCCGAGGCCACCGTCGACGACGTGTCGCTGAGCGCCACGACGGTGCGGGAGTTGTGCTCGAAACCGGTTTCGCTGGCGGAGATCGCCGCGGAGCTGGAGAGCCCGATCTCAGTGGCGCGCGTGCTGGTCGGCGATCTCGTCGACCGCGGCCTGCTGCGGGTGACCGCGCCGCGCACCGACCGGCCTGACGTTTCGTTCATGGAGAGGCTTCGCAACGATGTCCGGAACCTTTGACCCGAACACGACCTCGGCGAAGATCGTGATCGCCGGGGCTTTCGGGGTGGGCAAGACCACGATGATCACCGAGCTCACCGATCGGGAACCGCTGCGAACCGAGGAGATCCTCACCGAGGCGGGCGTCGGCATCGACGACCTGGCGGGCCTGCAGGACAAGAGGACGACGACGGTGGCCCTGGACTTCGGCCGGCTGGACCTGCCCAGCGGTCCGAAGCTCTACCTGTTCGGCACTCCCGGCCAGGACCGCTTCTGGCCGATGTGGGACAGCATCGCGCTCGGCGCGCTGGGCGCGATCGTCATCGTCGACACCGAGCGGCTCAACCAGTGCTTCGCGATCCTGGACTTCTTCGAGGGCCGGGGAATCCCGTTCGTGGTCGCGGTCAACGAGTTCGACGGCGCCCCGCGCCACCAACCGGACCAGATCGCCGCGGCTCTCGACCTCGACCCGGAGATCCCGGTCCTGACCTTCGACGCCCGGAGCAAGCAGGACACCAAGGAAGTCCTGGTCACCGTCCTGGACCGAGCCATCGACTTCCGCACGACCCACACCAACCCCGCCCGAGCAACAGGCCTCTGAACGGCAAGGGTCAGCCCGGTCCGAACCGACCGGACACAAAGGACACACGTCACGGAGGGTTCGAACCACAACCGCCCGCGACCTCGTCGAGCCATTGCTGGTGGGTGATGGCGTATTCGACGTCGCCGTGCTCGGCGCCGGGCACGGGGCCTTCGGGCCATTCGCTGAAGAACGTGCGGACGTGGCGGAGCCCGGTTTTCTCCATCACGCGGCGGGACCCGGCGTTGACCGCCATCGTCTGGGCCCAGATCCGGCGCAGGCCGAGCTCGGTGAAGCCCTCGTGGACCAGTGCCCGCGCGCCCTCGGTGGCCAGGCCGCTGCCCCAGGTGGAGCGGAGCATCCGGTAGCCGAGCTCGAAGTCGTCACGTTCCTCGGGTGTCCGCGGGTGGAACTTGAACACGCCCAGGAACTCACCACTTCCGCGGTCGACGGCGGCCCAGACGCCGTGCCCGCCGAAGCGGTCGTAGCGCTCCCGGTACATCGGCAGGGCCTTCAGCCGCACCTCGTCGAAGGTGGTCGGCAACCCGCCGTTGAGGTAGCGCATGACCTCGGGGTCGTTGTTCATGCGGAACAAGCCGTCGGCATCGGCTTCGGTGAGCTCCCGCAGCACCATCCGCGCGGTCTCCAGGAAGACCCGGGTCACTACAGCATCTCCAGCGGATCGAGGCGGACCTGCAGTTCGGTGGCCTTGCGAGCCGCGCGCACGGCTTGGGCGGCGTGCAGGGAGCTCGCGAGGGCTCTGCCGTCGGCGCGGTCGACCCGGACGATGAGGCGTTCGCGTTCGGAGTTGCCGTCCTCGTCGACCTCCCCGATCGGCACCGGCCCGAGGACTTCGGCGCTGGCGGGCAGATCCGCCGAGTCCAGCAGCGCTTCGATGGCGTCGGGCGTGCCGTCCACGGCGGCGACGCGGCGGGCCGGTGGGAAGCCGAGCTCGGCGCGCTCGGCGAGCTCTTGCGCCGCGTACCAGGCGGGGTCCCAGCGGACGAGGGCCTGCACGGGTTGCAGCGAGGACTCGGCCATCACCACGACCCGGCCCCCGTCACCACCGGGCCGGACGAGGGCAGCGGCGGCGAACCACAGTCGCAGCGCGGCTTCGGAGGAGCGCAGCTCCGGCCGGCCGAGCAGGGTGCGCCCGTCGAGCAGCAGCGCGGCGCCGTAGCCGCCTTCGGCGACGGGTTCGGCTCCGGGCGTGCAGACGATGAGCGCCGGTTTCGCGGGGACGTCGGCGAGGATGTCGCCCGCGCCGGAGGTGCGCACGGGGAACCCGGGGAACGCGCGGCCGAGCTCCTCGGCGGTGCGACCGGCGCCGACGGCGGTCGCGCGCAACCGGCGGGAACCGCACTGGGGGCACTTGAACGCGGCCTCGGCGGCTCCGCACCAGCTGCACGCGGCCGGTTTGGGCATGCCGTCCTCGGTCCCACCGGGCAGCGCCAGCGGACCCGCGCAGCGCCGGCAGCGGGCGCGTTCACGGCAGTCCCCGCAGGCCAGAGCCGGGACGTACCCGCGCCGGGGGACTTGGACGAGCACCGGGGCGCCTTGGGAGAGCGCGGCGCGGGCGGCCTCGAACCCCACCGAGGGCAGCCGGGCGGCGCGGGCCGCCGGGTCGCGGGCCAGCTGCGTGTCGTCCTCGCCGATCGAGGTGACGCGCGGGGCGGCGGTCCGGACTTCGTCGCGGTGGGCGACGAGTTCGTGCGCCCACCCGGATTCGACCAGCAGCGCCGCCTCGGCGGTGCGGGCGAACCCGCCCACGATCAGCGCGGAACCGACGGTGTGCGCGCGCTGGGTGAGCACGTCGCGGGTGTGCGGGTAGGGCACCTGCGGGTAGCTGTGCAGGTCGTCGCCGTCGTCCCAGACCACGGCCAGCCCGAGGTCGCGGACCGGCGCGAACATGGCGGCCCGGGTTCCGATGACGACCCGGGCCGAGCCGCGCAGCGCGGCGAGCCAGTGCTCGTAGCGCTCGGCCGGCCCGCTCTCGGCGGTCAGGGTCACCGCGTCGTCGCCGAGCAGCGCCGCGCAGGCGGAGTGCAGGCGGGCGAGGTCGCGGTGGTCGGGGACGACGATCAGCGCGCCGCGCCCGGCGGAGGCGGTCGTGGCGGCGGCTTCGGCGAGCCGGGCGGGCCAGTCCTCCCCCGGCAGCGCCTGCCACACCGCGCGGGCGGGACGTCCCGAGTGCAGGGCGTCCAAGAAGGACTGACCGTGCTGATATCGCTGCCACGCAGCCGCTTCCGGACGCTGCGGCGCGGGAACCGGTTCGCGGCGGGCGGATTTCTCGGCGGCGGCGCTGCGCGGCGGGATCGCGAGCCGCACGACGTCGGCGAGCATGCCGCCGTAGCGGTTGGCCACGGCGCGCGCCTGGGCGAGCATGTCGGGCGTGAGCACCGGCTCGGGCGAGGACACCCGCTCCAGCCAGGCGAGGTTGCCCTTGAAGTCGGTGGTCTCGTTGCGCTCCAGCAGGTAGCCGTCGACCAGCTTGCCGCGGAACCGCACCCGCACCCGGCAGCCCGGCTGCGCGTCGGCGTCGAGCCGGTCGGGGACGCGGTAGTCGAAGGGCCGGTCCAGGTGGGCCGGGAGCGGGACGTCGACCAGCACGCGCGCGACCGGGTTGCTCGCCGCCGCCGTGCGCTCGGTCTCCTCCCCCTTCCGCTTCCGCGGCTGTCCACCTGCCATGCCTCTTCTCTACCAGACGCCCCCGTCCAGGCCAGGGCCCGGCAGCCCGGTTCCGGCGAGTCGTGAGCGCCCGACCCGTGATGGGCGGCGCGGCGGGGTGTGTGAAAGCATTTTCGAGTGCTCCACGTCGTCTTCTACCACCCCGAGATTCCCGGGAACGCCGGGAACGCGATCCGGATGGCCGCCGGTTCCGGCGCCGCGCTGCACCTGATCGAGCCGTTGGGGTTCTCCGTGGAGGACGCGAAGCTGCGCCGCGCCGGGCTGGACTACCACGATCGCGCCGCGTTGCACGTCCACCCGAGCCTGGATGCCTGCTGGGAGGAGCTGCGCCCGGAACGCGTCATCGCGTTCACGGCCCGCACCGAGGCCTCCTACGTCGACGTGGACTACCGGCCCGGCGACGTGCTGCTGTTCGGCCCGGAGTCCACCGGGCTGCCGGACGAGCTCATCGACGCGGCCTCGCTGCGGGTGCGGATCCCCATGCTGCCCGGGATCCGGTCGATGAACCTCGCCAACTCCGCCGCCGTCGCCGTCTACGAGGCCTGGCGGCAGCACGACTTCAAGGCGCCGTGACCGGCTCGCGGCTGCGCGTCCATGGCCAGGTGAGCAGCGCCCAGGCGGCCATGCCGATGACGAGCTCCACCGCGAGGTAGGTCGGCCAGCCGCCCATCAGGTCGAGCAGCGACGGGTTCTCCGGCTTGCTGCTGACGAAGCCGTAGTTGGTGCCGGCCGCCTCGTTGAACACCAGCATCGCCGAGCCCCACGCGACGGTGACCCCGACCGAAACCCAGTACCCGCGCCACGTCGGCCGGAGCCCGACCGCCCAGGTCAGGAAGGCCGCGGCCCAGATCACCAGCAGGTGCTGACCCCAGAACTCGATGAAGTTGACGTGCGGGAAGTCGGGTGCGTCCAGGGCCGGGGTGATGATCGCCTGCGGCGTCAGCGTCAGCCCCCAGAAGTAGAGCAGCGCGTGCGGCGTCGCCTGCCGCGTCCACAGCGCCCAGGCCGCCACCACCCACGCGAGGTCGCACAGGTGCAGCGGCAGCGACTCGGCGACGTCCCACTCCCCCGGCATCAGCCGGAACACCAGCAGCGGAACGTTGAACCCCAGGACCACGACCGCGAACGCCCGGCACCACCGCTCCAGGGCCTGCGCGGGCAATCCCCTCCCGAGCGCGACGAGGAGCACCGACCCGCCCACGATGAGCACCATCAGCACCCAATGCGACAGGCCGTAAGGCTCGAACCGATCCCCAACCGGCCCCACACCCCACAGCGTCACCCACCCAAC
>NZ_SMLA01000097.1:0-8770 GCF_004349225.1 Saccharopolyspora karakumensis | reverse complement strand
CCCCAGCAGGGCGCGGCCCCCGTGCGCCCACCGCAACCTCCCCCGGTCAACCGGGGGTCGATGGTCTTCGGGCAGGCCGGATCCGCACCGCAGCCGCCCGGCGGCCAGCCCCAGCACGTCCAGAACCAGCCCGCCTCCCACCAGCAGGTGCAGCGCGGAGCACTGCGCCCGCTGCCGCCGCAAGCCCAGCCGCCGCAGGCCCCGGCCACCCCGGAACCGCAGCAACGGCCGCTGCGCCACGGCCCGCGCAACGCCGACGTGGTCGCCTTCGTGCTGCACCAGTTCCCGATCGGCTACATGCCGGTCGCCGCCGACCAGGCCAGTCGCCAGCTGCCGGTGCACGACGCGCCCGAGAACCGCGAGGGGCTGAACTTCCCGCCGCAGGACCACCCCCGCTCCGACCTGGTCGACGACACCGACGCCCTGCGCCGCGCCCAGAACACCGCGCTGTACGAAGAAGCGCGCCGCAACCGCGCCGAACCCGCCGAACCCGCCAAAACCCCGGAAGAACTGCTCGCCGCGCACGAACCGCTCGGCGAGCTCAGCGAACTCGACTGGGAACGCCGCTACGAGATCCGCGACGGCGAGCACACCCGGCACCGCTGGCCGCGAGCCGAGGAGTTCCCGGAAGGCGGGTTCGAACCGGGCGAGGCCGTCGTGCTGGAACCGGACGCGGTCATCGACCTGTTCGGCACCGGCGACGGACGGCTCTTCTGCGCCGCCGCAACGCCTTTCGCGCACCGCTCGCTGCCTCCCAACCACGCGGAGCGGGACTACCGGCGCTACCGGCTGCTCCGGCCGCTCCCGGTGTGGCGGTCGGTGGCCGCGCCGTGGTTCGAGCAGCCCGGCCGCGGAGTCCGCTACCGCACCACCTACCCGGCAGCCGACCTCGTCGGGCTCGGGTACCTGGTGGAACTGACCAAGTCCCGGGAGCTGTCGGAGGCCTCCACGCTGCGCCTGGTGCTCACCGGCACCACCGCCGGCGAACCACCCCCGGACCAGCACGATCGGCAACAGGAGAGCCCGCGATGAACAGCGAATCGGTACTCGGCTGGCTGATCGCGATGGGAGTGCCCGAAGAACTGGTCTCCATCGGCGCCGAAGCCGACGACGCCTGGTGCCTGCTGCGCACGGAATCCGAGAGCGGACCCGGCTGGGAGGTCTTCTGGCGAGAGCAGGGAAACCGCTACGACTGGGCCGGCTTCAGCAACGAGCAGGTCGCCTGCTTCTACCTCTTCGGGCGGCTCACCTGGACTCAGGCGCTGCGCGGTGTGGTCGGGCCGGTCGACGTCACCAACACTCCTCCTCAGGGGACTCCTGTTGTTCGGTGAGTCCTTCTGGGCGGTCTTGAACGAGCCTTTGGTTTTGGGGGGCAGAGACCTTTACTGACAACTGCTCAGTGGTCTTGTTGATCGGCGGTGCCAGAAGCGGAACCTGAGCGGCTCTCTGGCTCCGGGATCCGAGACTTGTGTATGTGTCCAATCACGGCGCTACGGCTGTCCTCCCCAGAGAGCCGCTGGCGAACCCGCGGCGGTGCCGGTTGCTTTGGTGGGGCAAGGAGAAACCGGCTTCGCCGGTTGCCTGACGGGTATCGGTGTCCGTGTCTGTATCCGGCAATTGGGTATGGGGTGTCCGGTGTTTGAGTAGTGCTACGGATGTCCTGGGGGCTTGTTGGCTGGAGCATGTCGGCATGTCGCAACCGCACCAGGGGGACACCCTCCAGTTGGTCGCTGGTGAGCTCGCCGCGATCGGGCAGCGCCTGTCGTACCTGGGCAGCGTGCTGCAGACCGAGTCGGCCACCCGGCCCCAGGAGACTCCCGCGCCACCGGCCGCTCCGCAGCAGCCGCCCGCGGAACCGCTCCCCGCCTACCCGACGCCGACCGCGCCCCGGCGTCGGATCAGGCCGAACCTCGAACCGAGCCGCGTGCTGGCCTCGGTCGGTGGCGGCGTCACCCTGCTCGGCGTGGTCTTCCTGCTGGTCCTGGCCGTCCAGCAGGACTGGCTGGGCCCGGCCGCGCGAGTCTCCGGCGGAGCCGCGCTGGCCGCGCTGCTCATCGCCGCCGGTGGGTGGGTGCACCGCGAGGCCGCCGAACAGCGCATCGCCTCGATCGCGCTGGCCACCACCGGTTTCGCGGCCCTGTTCCTCGACGTCGTCGCCGCGACCACGCTCTACGGCTACCTCCCGGCCCCGGCCGGCCTGGGGACCGGTCTGCTCGTCGCGATCGGCGGACTCGTCCTCGCCGACCGCTGGCAGGCGCAGCCGCTGGCGATCGGCGTCGTGCTCGGCTCCGCCATCTGCGCACCGATGATGACCCAGGGCGCCGACGCGCTGCTGATCGGCTTCGTGGTGCTGCTGCAGGTCGCCGCCGCCCCGGTTCAGGTGCGACGCGGCTGGGGCGGACTCGCGCTCGCCGCGGGCATCCCCACCGTGCTGGCCGCGCTGGTCGGCGCGTTCTGGGGACTGGCCTTCCCGCACCCCGTGCTGGTGCCCGCGATCCTGGTCGCCGCCGTGCTGGGCGTCGTCATCGCCGCCGTGACGGCCGGTTTCCGGCCCGCCGCCGAACGCACCGCGATCGGCCTGCTCGTCGCCGCACCGACCCCGTCCTTCCTGGCCGGCCCGATGCTGCTGGAACGCGCCGAGGCCACCGCGACCGGCGCGGGAATGGCGCTGCTGCTGGCCGCGATCTGGGCCGTCGGCCGCTCCCTGCCCGCCTTCGCCGACTGGCTGCCCGGCCGCTTCCTGGCCGCCGTCGGAGCGATGGCCGTCGTGGCCACCGGGCAGGCGACGATCACCGCGCTGGACGCGTCGAGCTGGGCCACCGGCCTGCTGTGCGAGGCGCTGCTGCTGACCGTCGCCGGTCACCTGCTGCGGCGCGGCGGAATCATGCTCGGCGCCGCCTGCTACGCGGTGTTCGGGTTCTTCCTGGCCCTGGCCAACGAGGTGCCGATCAGCGCGCTGCTGTTCTCCGACGAGGGCACCGGCGTGGCCGGCCTGGTCGCGGGCCTGCTGATCGCCGCGGTGGCGGTCGCGCTGCCCACCGCCGGGGTGCGGATCGGGAAGGTCGCCGGCCTGCCGTCCTCGCTGCCGCTGTGGGCCTCGGCCGCGCTGGCGCTGCTCTACGGCACCGCCAGCGCCACGATGGCCGCGTGCCTGCTGGTCAGCGAGACGCGCGCGGCGTTCCTGACCGGCCACATCCTGATCACCCTGTGCTGGGTGGTGTTCGCGATCGCCCTGCTGCTGCGCGGGGTCCAGGTCCGGCACCTGCGCATCGGCGGCCTGGTGCTCACGGCCGTGTCGCTGGCGAAGCTGCTGCTGTTCGACCTGGCCACGCTCGACGGCTTCGCCCGCGTCATCGCGTTCCTGCGCGCAGGCCTGATCCTGCTCACCGCAGGAGTCGGCTACGCCAGACTCCTCACCCGCCAAGCAGAACCATCGGTGTGATGCGCGGATGTGGTCGTTCTGCTGAGCGGCGCAAGTAGGGGAACCTGAGACGCCGTCTGGACTCCGTGCGCCACTCCTGATGTACGTCCATGCACGGCGTCGCGGCGTACTCGCCAGACGACGTCTCAGAACCCCCGGCGGTGCGAGCTGCTCAGCTCTCACCCGTACGACGAAAGTGGCTCCGCCACTGCGAAACGCTCAGCGCTCCAGCAGGCGCAGGGCTTCTTCGTGGAGGTGGCCGTTGGTGGACAGGGCGTTGCCTCCGTCGTAGCGGGCGACTCCGGAGAGGTCGGTGAACCTGCCGCCGGCCTCCTCCACGAGGATCTGCGCCGCGGCGACGTCCCACGGGTTGACGATCGGTTCCGCTGCGATGTCGATGACGCCCTCGGCGACCAGGCAGTGGTGCCAGAAGTCGCCGAACGCACGGTTCTCCCAGCAGGCGTCGATCAACCGCAGGTAGGACTCCCGCGAGTGGTGCTCCACCCAGGTGCCCAGGTGGGTCGTGGACACGTAGGCGTCGGCGGTGTCGCGCACCCCGGACACCGAGATCCGCTCGGGCTCGCCCCGACCGGTCCGGCACCAGGCGCCTTCGCCCGCGGCGGCCCACCAGCGCTTGCCCAGCGCCGGGGCGCTGATCATGCCGACCACCGGGCGCTGGTGGTCGACCAGCGCGATCAGCGTGGCCCAGGCGGGCACGCCGCGCAGGAAGTTCTTGGTGCCGTCGATCGGGTCCAGCACCCAGGCCCGGCCGTCGCCGGTCGTGCCGCCGCGCTCCTCACCGGCGACGACGTCACCGGGACGGTGCTCGGCGAGCACCTCGCGCACGGCGTCCTCGACGGCCAGGTCGGCGTCGGTCACCGGGGTGCGGTCGGGTTTGCGGTCGACGCCGAGATCGCGGGCGCGGAAGCGCGCCGTGGTGATCGAGTCGGCAACATCGGCCAGCTGCTGGGCGAGATCGAGATCGCTGGTCACGTCCCCAGACCCTAGTCCGTGGCCACCGGTGACCTGGCGAGGGCGGTGGCGGTGGTGATCCGCCGAGCCTTTCCGGCGTCCTAGCCGCACCGCTCGGCGAAGGAACTCCGGCGCAGGCTCTAGTCTGGGATGCGTGAGCGTGGTGTTGCTGGCAGAAGATGATCCGGCCATCGCGGTGCCGCTGTCCCGGGCGCTGCAACGCGAGGGCTACGCGGTGAAGGTGATCGCCGACGGTCCGTCGACGCTGCACACCGCCGCCGAGGGTGGCGTTGACCTGCTTGTCCTCGATCTGGGGCTGCCGGACATGGACGGCCTGGAGGTGTGCCGCAGACTGCGCGCGCAGGGCCGCGGACTCCCCGTCCTGATGCTCACCGCGCGCACCGACGAGGTCGACTTCGTCGTCGGCCTGGACGCCGGTGCCGACGACTACGTGGCCAAACCCTTCCGCCTCGCCGAGCTGATGGCCCGCATCCGCGCGCTGCTGCGCCGGGGCGCGCCGGAAACGGTCGAGGCCTCCGGGGTGCGCCTGGACCTGACCGCCCGCCGGGTCCTGGTCGACGAGCACGAGGTGCAGCTGGCGAACAAGGAGTACGAGCTGCTGCGGGTGCTGATGCAGCACGCGGGCCAGGTCGTGACCCGCGAGGAGATCCTCGAGGAGGTCTGGCCGGAGTCCGACCGCAAGGGCAGCAAAACCCTCGACATGCACATCTCGTGGCTGCGCCGGAAGCTCGGCGACGGCAACGGCCGGCTCGACGAGACCCGCATCGCCACCGTGCGCGGTGTCGGTTTCCGCTTCAACTCGGACTAGGAGCAGCTGAGGAATGCGGCGAAGCCGGTGTTTCAGGTGTGGGACTCAGCCCGCACCGCCGCAGGTTCTGAGCGGTTTCGCGGTGAGCACGCCGCGACGCCGTGCATCGGCATGGATCAGGAGTGGCGCGCGGGGTCCAGGGAGCCGCTCAGGTTCTGCCACCGGCACCGCCGAGCACAGCAACCCCCTCAACAGGATTTAGTCCTCGATGCGTCGCCGGATCTTGCAGGCCACTCTGCTCGCGGTGGCCGTCACCACCGTCGTGCTGGGGCTCCCGCTGGGCTTCAGCGCGCTCAAGCTCGTCCAGGACCTCACCGGTGCCGACCTGTCGACGCGGGCGCAGCAGATCGCGACGCTGCTCGACGAGCAGGTCGCCAACCAGCGCCCGATCGACCTCAACGCCGTGCGGCTGGCCGTTCCCGGCGGGGCTCGCCTGGTGGTGCGGACCCAGGCGCACGACTACGTGTACGGACCCGATCCCGGTGAGGATCCGCTGGTCCAGAGCGTGCCGATGGTGCAGAGCGGCACGGTGACCATCGCCGCTCCCAGCGCTCCGGTGCGCACCCAGCAGCTCCAGGTCGCCGGGCTGGTGCTGATGCTGGTCGTCCTGTCCGCGGGCACCGGCATGATCGTCGCCTCGGTGACGGCGCGACGGCTCGCCGATCCGCTCCGCCACGTCGCGTCGCGGGCCGCGCGGCTCGGCGCGGGTGACTTCCGGCCCGATCCGCAGCGGCACGAGGTGCCCGAGCTCGACCGGGTCGCCGACGCGCTCGACGCCTCCGGCGCGGCGCTGTCCCAGCTGGTGCAGCGGGAACGCGAACTCGTCGGCGATGTCTCGCACCAGCTGCGCAGCCGCCTGACCGCGCTGCACCTGAGGTTGGAGGCGCTGGCGGCGGTCGACGACGCCGACGTCTCCGAGGAGGCGGGCGCCGCGCTGGAGCAGGCCGAGCGGCTCTCCGCGGTGCTCGACGACCTGCTGGCGGCGGCGACCGCCGCCCGCGCCCGCGACGCCGAACCGCTCGACGTGACCAGCCTGCTCAACCAGGTCGCCGACGAGTGGCGCGAACCGCTGCGCAACCACGGCCGCACCTTGCGGCTCAAGATCGGTGACGAGCTGCTGGCGCGCGCCACCCCCGCGCGGCTGCGGGAAGCGGTCGGGGTGCTGCTGGACAACGCACTGCGGCACGGCGAAGGCCCGGTCACGCTCACCGCCAGGCACGGCGGTGGCACGGTGCTCATCGAGGTCTCCGACGCCGGATCGGGCGTGCCGGACGAGCTGGTCCCGCACGTCTTCGAGCGCGGCTTCTCCGGGCACGGCTCGACCGGGGTCGGTTTGGCGCTGGCCAGGGCGCTGGTGGAGGCCGACGGCGGTCGCCTGGAACTCAGCCAGGCGCGCCCGGCGATGTTCGAGGTGTTCCTCCCGGTCGCGCGAGCCGACGACGTGCTGGGCCTGCTGTGGAAGCCGGAACCCACCCCGCGCTGAACCTCAGCGGGCCAGCGCCCGGTCGTTCTCCGGGGTGCCCTCTTCGTGGTCGGTGGGGAAGACCCACTTGCGGAAGGCCCACCAGCGGAACGCCATCCCCAGCAGCAGACCGACGATCTGCCCGGCGGTGAAGTCGGCGATCTCCTCGATCAGCCTGCTCGTGTAGGGCGTCTGCAGGTGGAGCACGTAGCGGGAGACCCACAGCGGCGCGGAGTACAGGCCGACTCCGATGCCGCTGAT
Source organism: Saccharopolyspora karakumensis (assembly GCF_004349225.1). Taxonomy (NCBI): domain Bacteria; kingdom Bacillati; phylum Actinomycetota; class Actinomycetes; order Pseudonocardiales; family Pseudonocardiaceae; genus Saccharopolyspora; species Saccharopolyspora karakumensis. The sequence goes on along the minus strand of NZ_SMLA01000097.1, from coordinate 1,825 downwards.
GATGAAGTACAGCGTCGCCTCGTGATGCCTGCGATGACCGCCGCGCGTGCGGAACGACCAGTCGCGGTTGAGCACGTAGGACACCAGCGTCGCCACCAGCACCGCGATGACCTTCGAGGTCACGGGTTTCGGCGAGAGGATCGTCAGCTTCAGCGCGTAGAAGATGCCCGTGTCGATGAAGAAGGTGATCGCGCCGACGACCCCGAACTTGAGCAGCTCGCGGTAGCGCAACGCGAAAGCCCGGTACGGCTGCGGGACCCGCGCGAGTACCGAATCTGCAACGGACACCCCTCGAGTCTACGGAGGCGCCGCGCGTCCCCGGGCCAGGACCGGAGTACGCCACCTCACTTCTCGCGGCTCGCCCCGCCCCGATCGGCGGTCGGATCGGGGCCGGGACGAGCGCTGAGCAGGTCAGGAACCCGACGTGGGGGTGCTCGACGTCGTGGTGCTCGACGTGGTCGGGCGCGACGTGGTGGACGACGACGGTGGTGCGGTCGTCGTCGACGGAGGCGTCGACGACGAGCTCGGAGTCGGGCTCGGCGGCGGCGTCGTGGTCGTCGTCGGTGGTGGTGCGGTCGTCGTCGTGGGCGGGACCGCGGTCGGCGACGGCTGCGGCGGCGGGAGCGGGCGCTCGTGCGACGGCGGGCGGCAGTGCCCGTGCCCGTGTTCCCACGGCCGGTCGTGACCGTTGCCGTGCCCGTGCCCGTGCCCGTGCCCGTGACCGTTGCCGTGCCCGTGACCGTTGCCGTGCCCGGGCGGCCACGGCGGCTCGCCGGTGTGGCCCGGCGGCCACCCCGGTGGGCAGCCCGGCCGGGTGCTGGTCGTCGTCGACGTGGTGGTGCCGGTGGTGGTCGGCGGCGGGGTCGGTTCCGGTGGCTTCGGCGGCCGCCAGGGCGACCACAGGTGCAGCGCCACGGCCTGCCGATCGGTCGCCTCGCCCAGCGTCGCGGTGATCGGCACCCAGACGTCGTGCCGGTGACGTCCTTCGACGGTCACCGCCTCCGGGTCGTGCACCGGCCACCACGGGTGGCCCGGGTGATCGCGGTCGCTGGAGACCCACAGCTCCCGGTAGAAGCCCTCGTTCGGCGCCAAACCGTCCTCGGCGCAGGTCACGACGCGGCCGACGGCGGTGCAGCCGGTCGGCACGACGTCGGCTTCGGCGCCCTCGGGCAGCTCGGCCACCACTTCCGCGCGACCGGTGCTGGTGCCGGTGTTGCGGACCCCGATCGCGACCCGGCTGATGTCCATCCACGGCTGGTCCCACGCCCAGGCGTGGAGATCGACCCGGTCGACGGGCTTCGGCGGTGCGGGCGGTGCGGGCGGCGGGGGTGCCGGTGCGGGCTGCACGATCACCGGAACCGCGGGCAGCCGCAGATCGATCTGGCCCCCTGCGCTGATGGACACGGTGATCTCGCCGCCGGTCGCCGACTCGTCGGCCCGCACCAGGTAGTCGAAGACCATCGACTCACCCGGTTGCAGGCCCCGGTCGGTGGTGCAGGTGACGGTGCCGCGCGAACCGTTGCAGCGCACCGCCGGAGCACCGGCGGCCTGCGTCCGCACCGAGGCGCTCTGCGGCGACGTGCTCGCGGGCGTGGTCGACGCGGCCTGGGGCGCGGTGCTCGCCGGGCCGGACACCGCCGCCGGGAGCTGCGCGGTCACGCCCGGGGGCAGCGCCATCGTCGAGGTGAGCGGCACCGAGGGACCGGTGCCGCCGTTGATCACCCGGATCGGCACCGACACGGGCGCACCCCCGGCGACCAGCTGCAACGGCTGCGAGGGGCCGGTCGCGTTGAGCGAAGGCGCCACAGCCGGCGGAGGTGGCGCC
>NZ_SMLA01000096.1:0-10044 GCF_004349225.1 Saccharopolyspora karakumensis | reverse complement strand
GCATCACTGGTCAGGGGCATAAAAGAACACTAACCAAAACAGTCCACTGTTGAGTTCTCAAAGAACACACCCACACCATCGCCACAACCCCATTCAGGGCCATGAACTCCGGGGAGTCATTTCCTCGTCGCGCTTTCGCTGTAGTGAAGACTAGCAGGCCCTTTTTTCGGTCTCACCGGGGGGTAACCCTTATCCGGTGCCGCCGAATTCGGCTCGCTATTCTGCCCGGTAGCTTACCAAGCGCTATTTTCAATCAAAGAACAGGGTGGAAAACCGCGTCCGCGTCCCCAAGCCGATTGGCTTGCTCTTACTTTCTCGATTTCCCGGTCGGGGCGCCCACTCTACCATCCGGAGACAGGAGCTTGGTCCGCAACCCCGCGTCAGGCCCGGCCCGGTTTCCCGGCCCGTGTCGCTCTGACTCGGATAAAGCTACACGGTCCGTTTCGCGGGGGTCAAACCGGGGGGTCTTCACGCGAAACGGGGCGCTAACCCGCAGGTCAGCGCCCCGTTCCAGTGGTGGTGGCGGAGTCAGCTCAGCACCTTGGCGCCCGCGGTGTGGCGCTTGCCGCGACGGACGACCAGCCAGCGACCGTGCAGGAGGTCCTCCTGGCTCGGAGCCCACTCCTCATCCGCGATCTTGACGTTGTTGACGTACGCGCCGCCCTCCTTGATGGTGCGTCGCGCAGCGCCCTTGCCGTTGACCAGACCGGTTTCGACGAGCAGGTCGACGATCGTCGGACCGTCGGTCAGGCGCACCTCGGCCTGCGGGACGGCGGCCATGGCCGAGTCCAGCGTCGCCTCGTCGAGTTCGGCGATCTCCCCGCGCCCGAACAGCGCCTGGCTGGCGGCGATCACCTTGCGGGTCTGGTCCTCGCCGTGCACCAGCGTGGTCAGCTCCTCGGCGAGCCGCTTCTGCCCCGCGCGCAGCTGCGGGCGCTCGGCCGTGGTCTTCTCCAGCTCCTCGATCTCCTCAAGGTCGAGGAAGGTGAACAGCCGCAAGTAGTTGGGCACGTCGGCGTCGGCCGCGTTCACGAAGTACTGGTACCAGGCGTAGGGCGAGGTCAGCGACGGGTCGAGCCAGACGTTCCCGCCGCCCGTCGACTTGCCGAACTTGCGGCCTTCCGAATCGGTGACCAGCGGCAGCGTCAGCGCGTGCGCCGCCGCGCTCTCCTGCTTCCGGATCAGGTCCACCCCGGCGATGATGTTGCCCCACTGGTCGGACCCGCCGAGCTGCAACGTGGTGCCGTGCTTGCGGTAGAGCTGCACGAAGTCGTTGGCCTGCAACAGCATGTAGCTGAACTCGGTGTAGGAGATGCCGTCGGTCTCCAGCCGGCGCTTGACCGTCTCGCGCGCGAGCATCGTGTTCACCGAGAAGTGCTTGCCGACGTCGCGCAGGAACGCGGTGACCGACAGGTCGGCGGTCCAGTCCGCGTTGTTGGCCATGACCGCGCCGGTCGGCGAGTCGTCGAAGTCGACGAACGTCGACAGCTGGCGGTGGATCTTCCCGGTCCACTCGGCGACGGTGCTCTCGTCGTGCAGGTTTCGCTCGCCGACGTCGCGCGGATCACCGATCAGGCCGGTCGCCCCGCCCGCCAGCACCACGGGCCGGTGACCCGCCTGCTGGAACCGGCGCAGCGTCAGCATCGGGATCAGGTGCCCGGCGTGCAGGCTCGGCGCGGTCGGGTCGAAGCCCGCATAGAGAGTGAGCGGCCCGGTGTCCAGGTCTCGGCGCAGCGCGTCGAGGTCGGTGGATTGCGCGATCAGTCCGCGCCAGGCCAGCTCGTCAAGGATGTGCTCACTCACGCGGTCCAGTTTCGCTCATCCCCGCAAGCCGGTTTACGCCCGGGCTCGGGTCCGGCGTCGCCCGCCACGCCGGTAGGCGCTGACGGACTCCGAACCGTCGACCCACGACCGCCACGGCAGGTCCATGGCGGCGGCGACGCCGACGCGGGGACCGCTGCGGATGTCGTCCTCGGCGACCTGCGTGCCGTTGTAGAGGCGGACCGGCGAATCCGGCGAGGTCAGGTCGATGCCGTTGTGCTCGCGGGTGATGCCCAGGACTCCGGCGAGCCGAGCGGGACCGCTGGCCAGCTGGGCGTCCTTGCGGGCAGCGGGCTTGCGGCTGCGGGCGAGCTCGCTCCCGGTGGTGACCTCCCCGGCGCGCAGCAGAACCGCGCCGGGGACGCTGTCAGTCATGCACACCACGTTGATGCAGAAGTGCATCCCGTAGACGAAGTACACGTAGAGGTGGCCGGCGGGGCCGAACATGACCGAGTTGCGCTCGGTCCGGCCCCGGTAGCAGTGCGACGCCGGATCATCGGTGCCCCGGTACGCCTCCACCTCGACCAGGCGCACGGCGACCTCGCCCTCAGGGCTGCTGGACCGCAGTTCGCAGCCCAGCAGCCGGCGCGCGACCCACAGCGGGTCGCGGGCCAGCTCGTCGCTCGTCATCAGGTCCACGTTCAGCACCCTACCGGGCGCGCGCCGCCGTTGATCACTCCGACAGCCACCCGCGGTGCTCGTCGACGGCCGCCACGACCTGCTTGCGCTGCTCGGCGACCCGGCTGGGTGCGGTGCCGCCGTGCGAATCGCGGGACTCGATGGAGCCCGAGACCGTCAGCACGTCGCGGACCTGCGGGGTCAGCGCCGGGTGCGCTGCGGTCAGTTCCTCGTCGGTGAGCTCGTCCAGGCCGACTCCGCGCGTCTCGGCGGTGCGCACGCACTCCCCCGACGCCTCGTGGGCGACGCGGAAGGGCACTCCCTGGCGCACCAGCCACTCGGCGATGTCGGTGGCGAGGGTGAACCCGGCGGGCGCGAGCTCGGCCATGCGCTCGGTGTGGAAGGTGAGCGTGCCGAGCATGCCGCTCATCGCGGGCAGCAGCAGGTCCAGCTGCTCGACGGAGTCGAAGACCGGCTCCTTGTCCTCCTGCAGGTCCCGGTTGTACGCCAGCGGGAGGGCCTTGAGGGTGCTCAGCAGGCCCGAGAGGTTGCCGATGAGCCGACCGGACTTGCCCCGGGCGAGCTCCGCGACGTCGGGGTTCTTCTTCTGCGGCATGATCGAACTGCCGGTGGCCCAGGCGTCGTCGAGGGTGATGTAGCCGAACTCGGCGGTGTTCCAGATGATCACCTCTTCGGCGATCCGGGAGAGGTTGACCCCGATCATCGCCAGGCAGAACGCGGCCTCGGCGGCGAAGTCGCGGGAGGCGGTCCCGTCGATGGAGTTGTCCGTGGCGCCGCGGAAGCCCAGATCGGCGGCGATGGCCTGCGGGTCCAGGCTCAGCGACGATCCGGCCAGCGCACCCGAGCCGTAGGGCGAGTAGGCGGTGCGGGCGTCCCAGTCGCGGATGCGGGAGACGTCGCGCAGCAGCGCCTGGCAGTGCGCGAGCAGGTGGTGCCCGAGCAGCACCGGCTGGGCGTGCTGCAGATGGGTGCGACCGGGAAGCACCGCGTCCGGGTGCGCGGCGGCCTGCCCTGCGAGGGCGTCGACGACGTCGAGCACGCCTGCGGCGATGCGCCGGCCGGCGTCGCGCAGCCACATCCGGAACAGGGTGGCGACCTGGTCGTTGCGGGACCGGCCGGCGCGCAGCTTGCCTCCGAGGTCGGCGCCGACGCGTTCCAGCAGGCCGCGTTCGAGGGCGGTGTGCACGTCCTCGTCGTCGATGACCGGGGTGAACGCTCCGGATTCGACGTCGGCGGCGAGGGTGTCGAGCCCGGCGAGCATCGCGTCGAGCTCGTCCTGGGTCAGCAGCCCGGCGCGGTGGAGGACGCGGGCGTGGGCGCGCGATCCGGCGATGTCGTAGGGCGCCAGTCGCCAGTCGAAGTGCGTCGACAGGCTCAGCGCGGCCATCGCCTCGGCCGGACCGGAGGCGAACCGGCCGCCCCAGAGCTTGGTGGGCTCACTGCCTTGCTGCGTCACGTTCGGTTCCTCGGTGCTTTCTCGGTTGGCTTCCGGGCGGTTCGTCCGTCGAACCGCCCGCGTTCAATGTCCGTCGTGCCCGGACGGCTCGGACCAGCCTGCCCTACGCCTCATCCTCGACGTGGAGGCCGCCCGCTGCCATCGCGGTGAAGCGCTCGGCGAGCTCGTGCCCGGTCAGCGGCTCGCGGGCGACGATCATGACCGTGTCGTCACCCGCTATCGAGCCCACGACCTCGGTGAGCGCCGCGCGATCGATGGCGCTGGCCAGGAACTGGGCCGCGCCCGGCGGGGTGCGCAGGACGGTGAGGTTGCCCGCTCCGTCGGCACCGGCGAGCAGCTCGCCGAGCAGACGGCTCAGGCGCGAGGTGCCGCCCTGGACACCTCGGACCGGGCTGCCGTCCTCCGGGATGACGTAGACCGCCGCCCCGCCGTCCGGGCCGCGCAGCTTGACGGCGCCGAGCTCGTCGAGGTCCCGGGACAGCGTGGCCTGGGTGACCTCGATGCCGGCGTCGCCGAGCAGCTTGGCCAGCTCGGTCTGGCTGCGGATGTCCATCGAGGACACCAGTTCGACGATGCGCGCCTGCCGCGCGACCCGGGTCGTGCTCACGATCGTCGCACCAGCCAGGACAGCAGGGCCTTCTGGGCGTGCAGCCGGTTCTCGGCCTCGTCGAACACCGCGCTGGCGGCCCCGTCGAGCACGTCGTCGGTGATCTCCAGGCCGCGGTGCGCGGGCAGGCAGTGCAGCACGCTCGTGTCGGTCTTGCCGGTGGCGGCCAGCAGCTCCGCGTTGACCTGGTACGGGCGGAACGGGCTGACCCGGTCCTTGCCGTCGTTCTCCTGCCCCATCGAGGTCCACGCGTCGGTGACCAGCACGTCAGCGCCCTCGACGGAGCCCTGCGGGGTGTTGTGCAGCTCGACGGAACCGCCGGTCTCGGCCGCGCGCTTGCGGGCCGCTTCGAGCACCCACTCGGCGGGCCGGAAGCCCTCGGGGGCTCCGATCCGCACGTGCATGCCCGCGGTGACGCCACCGACCAGCAGCGAGTGCGCCATGTTGTTGGCGCCGTCGCCGAGGTAGGTCAGGGTCAGCCCGGCGAGCTTGCCGTGGCGTTCGCGGATGGTCTGGAGATCGGCGAGCACCTGGCAGGGGTGGAACTCGTCGGTGAGCGCGTTGATCACCGGTCCGCGCGAGGCCGAGGCCATGGCGTCGATGCGCGCCTGGGCGAAGGTCCGCCACACGACGGCGTCGACGTAGCGGGACAGCACGCGCGAGGTGTCCTCGATGGTCTCCTCGCGACCGAGCTGCATCATCCGCCCGTCCACCACGATCGGCTGTCCGCCGAGCTGGTGAATGCCGACCTCGAAGGAGAGGCGGGTCCGGGTGGAGTTCTTCTCGAAGAGCACCGCGATCGACTTGCCCTTGAGCACGTCGGAGCCGAGCGGATCGGCCTTGAGCTCGTCGGCGAGGTCGAGGACCTCGGCCTGCTCGTCGGGCGTGAGGTCGTCGTCGCGGAGGAAGTGCCGGGACATCAGTTCTCCTTGGCAGCGTCGAGCAGTTCGGGAAGGTCGGTGAGCAGTCGCTGCACCTGCTCACCGCGCACGACCAGCGGCGGGCACAGCCGGATGGCGTCCGGCTGGATGGGGTTGACCAGGTATCCGCGTTCCTGCGCGGCGGCCGCGACCTTGGCGGCGACGGACTGGGTGAGCCCGATGGCGACCAGCAGTCCGGCCCCGCGGACCTCGCGGACCAGCGGGTGGCCGAGCGCCTGCACACCGCTGACGAGGTCCTTGCCGACCTGTTCGACGTGGTCGAGCAGTCCTTCGGAGGCGATGGTGTCGAGCACTGCCAGTGCCGCGGCACAAACGATCGGGTTACCGCCGAAGGTGGTGCCGTGCTGGCCGGGGTGCAGCAGGTCGGCGGCGCCTCCGATGCCGATGCAGGCGCCGATCGGCAGACCGCCGCCGAGGCCCTTGGCCAAGGTGATCACATCCGGAGTGACGCCCTCTCGCTGGAACGCGAACCAGGATCCGGTGCGGCCGATGCCGGTCTGCACCTCGTCGAGGACCAGCAGCGCACCGTTGCGGGAGGCGATCTCGCGGGCGGCGCGCAGGTAGCCCTCGGGCGGGACGACGACGCCGTTCTCGCCCTGGATCGGCTCCAGGAACACCGCGGCCGTGTTGTCGTCCACTTCGGACTCCAGCGCGGCGACGTCGCCGTAGGGCACGTGCACCACACCGGCGGGCATCGGCGCGAACGGCTCCTGCTTGGCGGGCTGGCCGGTCAGCGCGAGCGCGCCCATCGTTCGGCCGTGGAAACCGCCCTGGGTGGCGACGATCTTGGGACGTCCGGTGAGGCGGGCGATCTTGAACGCCGCCTCGTTGGCCTCCGCACCGGAGTTGCAGAACAGCACGCGCCCCTGCCCGGCCACCCCGGCGAGCTCCAGCAGCCGCTCGGCCAGCGTCAGGCCGAGCTCGTGCACGTAGAGGTTGGAGACGTGGCCCAGCTTGGCGACCTGCTCGGACACCGCCTGGACGATCGCGGGGTGGGCGTGGCCGAGGGCGTTGACGGCGATCCCGCTGACGAAGTCCAGGTAGGTCTTGCCGTCGGCGTCGGTCAGCTCGGCACCGGAACCGCTGACGAAGGTCAGCTTCGGGGTGCCGTAGTTGTCCATCATGGACGCCTGCCAGCGCTGCATCCCGGTCGCGTTGGTGGTCATGCGTCCTCCGTGTTCTTGCGGGGCATCCGCACCCGGTCGGCCGACATGAGCGTGAGAAGCGGAACCGTCACTCATGCGTCCTCCGATTCGACGGGGAACACCATGGTTCCCACTCCGGCACTGGTGAAGACTTCGAGCAGGACGGAATGCGCCAGCCGCCCGTCGATGACGTGGGCGCGCGGCACTCCCCCGCGCACGGCGCGCAGGCAGGCCTCCATCTTGGGAACCATCCCGGAGGCCAGGCCCGGCAGAAGCTCCGCGAGCTGGTCCACGTCGAGCCTGCTGACCAGCGATGACTTGTCCGGCCAGTTGGTGTAGAGGCCTTCGACGTCGGTGAGCACCACGAGCTTCTCGGCTCCCAGCGCGACCGCCAGCGCACCGGCGGCGGTGTCGGCGTTGACGTTGTGCACCACGCCGTCGGCGTCGGGGGCCACGGTCGACACCACCGGGATGCGGCCGGCGTTGATCAGGTCCAGCACGGCGTCGGGGTTGACGTCGACGACGTCTCCGACGAGCCCGACGTCGACCGCCTCGCCGTCGACCGTGGCGGTGCGGCGGGCCGCGGTGAACAGCCGCGCGTCCTCGCCGGACATGCCGACCGCGTAGGGCCCGTGCTGGTTGATCAGACCGACGAGCTCGCGCCCGACCTGCCCGAACAGCACCATCCGGACGACGTCCATCGTCTCCGGCGAGGTCACGCGCAACCCGCCGCGGAACTCGCCCTCCATGCCGAGCCGGTCGAGCATCGAGGTGATCTGCGGGCCGCCGCCGTGCACGACGACGGGGCGCAGGCCGGCGAGCCGCAGGAACACCATGTCCTGCGCGAACGCGGCCTTGAGATCGTCGTCGATCATGGCGTTGCCGCCGTACTTGATCACCACGGTGGCGCCGTTGAAGCGCTGCAACCACGGGAGCGCTTCGACGAGGACGCTGGCCTTCTCGGCCGCGGTGGCCAGCCGATCGCTGGTGTCACTGGTCATGAGGAGTACGCGCTGTTCTCTTCGACGTAGTCGTGGGAGAGGTCGGTGGACAGGATCGTGGCGGCGTGCTCGCCGAGGTGCAGATCGATGACGATCTCGATCTGCCGCCCGGACAGGTCGGCCTCGCTGCGGTCGTGGGCGGTGGCGCCGTCGGTGTAGAGCGTGACGCCGTTGGTGGCGATCTCGACCTTGTCCACGTCGATCTCGGCCTGCGCGCGGCCCAGCGCCATGGCGATGCGGCCCCAGTTCGGGTCCGAACCGAACATCGCGGTCTTGACCAGGTTGTCCTCGGCGACGATCCGGCCGATGGTCACCGCGTCGGCTTCGCTGACGGCGCCGCGCACGGTGATGTCGATGGTCTTGGTGGCGCCTTCGGCGTCGTCCTGCAGCTGCCGCACCAGGTCTTGGCAGACGGTGGTGAGCAGCGCCGTGAACTCCTCCTGCGAGGCTTCGACGCCCGAGGCGCCGGAGGCCATCACCAGCACGGTGTCGTTGGTGGAGGTGCCGCCGTCGACGTCGAGCCGGTCGAAGGTGACCCGGGTCGCCGCCCGCAGCGCTTCGTCGAGGTCGGCGCCGCTGATCATCACGTCGGTGGTGATGACGCTGAGCATGGTGGCCATGTTCGGCGCGAGCATGCCCGCGCCCTTGGCGAACCCGCCGATCGACCAGCCGTTCTCGTGCGCGCGGTGGGCCTGCTTGGCCTTGCTGTCGGTGGTCAGCACGGCGGTCGCGGCGTCCAGGCCGGACTGCTCACCCGCGTCGAGGGCCTTGGCGGCGGTGTCGACGCCGGGCAGCAGCGCGTCCATCGGCAGCCGCTCACCGATCAGGCCGGTCGAGCAGACCGCGACCTCGATCGCTCCGGTGCCGAGGACGTCGGCGACCTTCTCCGCGGTGGCGTGGGTGTCCTGGAAGCCGCCCGGCCCGGTGCAGGCGTTGGCGCAACCGGAGTTGAGCACGATCGCGCGCAGCTTGCGCTCCTGGAGCACCTGCTGCGACCACAGCACCGGCGCGGCTTTGACCTTGTTGGTGGTGAACACGCCCGCCGCCGACTGCTGCGGACCGTCGTTGACCACGAGTGCGAGATCGCGCGCGCCCGCTGCCTTGATGCCTGCGGCGACCCCCGCCGCCCGGAAACCGGCGGGACCGGTCACGCTCATGTCTTCTCCTCGGTTCTGGTGGCGGGACTCACGGCGCGAGGCCGGCGGTGGGCAGTCCGGTGGTCTCGGGCAGGCCGAGGGCGAGGTTCATGCACTGCACGGCGCCGCCCGCGGTGCCCTTGGTGAGGTTGTCCTCGGCACCGACCACGACCAGCCGACCGGCGTCGGGATCGACGGTGACCTGCAGGTGCACGGTGTTGGCGCCGAGCGTCGCCGAGGTCTGCGGCCAGGCCCCCTCGGGCAGGACGTGGACGAACGGCTCGTCGCCGTAGGCGTCGAGGTAGACCTTGCGGGCGGCGGCGGTGTCGACGCCGCCGCGCAGCGGTGCCGAGCAGGTGGCGAGGATGCCGCGCGCCATCGGGGCCAGCACGGGCGTGAAGGACACCTTGGCCTTCTCTCCGGCCGCGGCGCTGAGGTTCTGGATCATCTCGGGGGTGTGCCGGTGGGCGCCGCCGACGCCGTAGACGCTGGCCGAGCCCATGACCTCGGCCGAGAGCAGGTGCGGCTTGAGCGCGCGGCCCGCGCCGGAGGTGCCGGTGATCGCGGTGACCACGACGTCGGGTTCGACGATGCCCGCGGCCAGGGCGGGCACGACGGCCAGCGACGAGACCGTCGGGAAGCAGCCGGCGACGGCGACGCGCTTGCTGCCGCGCAGCCGGTCGCGCGCACCGGGGAGTTCGGGCACGCCGTAGGGCCAGGTGCCGGGGTGGTCGCCGCCGTACCAGCGGGTCCAGTCCTCGGCGTCGTTGAGGCGGTGGTCGGCACCGCAGTCGACCACCACGACGCCATCGCCGAGCTCGGCGGCGATCGCCGCGGAGTGGCCGTGGGGCAGCGCGAGGAACACGACGTCGTGGCCGCGCAGCTGCTCGGCGGTGGTCTCGGCGAGCTCGCGGTCGGCCAGGGGCAGCAGGTTGGGGTGGTGCTGACCGAGCTTGCTGCCCGCGTTGCCTCCCGCCGTCAGCGCGCCGATCTCGACCTCGGGGTGCGCCAGGAGCAGGCGGAGCAGTTCTCCGCCCGCGTAGCCACTGGCACCCGCTACAGCAACCCTCACCGTCATACGGATGATTATGCACTGCTATGCAAAATCAATCAAACAGCTTTGCGGAGCCGAGCCCAGTTTCCCACGTCACACCCCAGCCCGGCCTGTGAAGTGGCACCGAACCCAGAGCCCCGCCCACCTGGGTCAACCAGATTTCCACTGAAGTCGGGGTCCCGATTTCAGTGGAAGTCGGGGGCTGATCTCCGCTGAAATCCGGTCAGGATGCGGTGTCGGGGGC
>NZ_SMLA01000095.1:0-10319 GCF_004349225.1 Saccharopolyspora karakumensis | reverse complement strand
GGCCCGGGTGGGTTTGGCCGACCCGGAGCGGCCGATCGGCAACTTCTTGTTCCTGGGGCCCACGGGTGTGGGCAAGACCGAGCTGGCTCGTGCGCTGGCGCAGGCGCTGTTCGGGGATGCGGGCCGGTTGTTGCGGCTGGACATGGGGGAGTTCCAGGAGAAGCACTCGGTGTCGCGGCTGATCGGTGCCCCGCCCGGGTACGTGGGTTACGGGGAGTCGGGGCAGTTGACCGACCGGGTGCGGCGCCAGCCGTACTCGGTGGTGCTGCTCGACGAGGTCGAGAAGGCGCATCCGGATGTGTTCAACACGTTGCTGCAGGTGCTGGATGCGGGGCGGTTGACCGATTCGCAGGGCCGGTTGGTGGATTTCCGCAACGTCGTGGTCATCATGACCTCCAACCTGGGGGCCGATCGGATCCTGGATTCCGGTGGTGACGCGGCGGCGTCGGCGGTGGTGGTGTTGGAGGAGCTGCGGGGTTTCTTCCGGCCGGAGTTCATCAACCGCATCGACGACGTCGTGGTGTTCCGGCCGCTGGGCATCGAGCAGTTGCGCCGCATCGGTGGTCTGCTGCTGGAGCGCACGCGGGCGCAGCTGGCCGACAAGGGGATGCGGTTGTCGGTCACCGATGCGGGGTTGGACTGGCTGGTCGAGCGCGGCCATCAGCCGGAGTTCGGTGCGCGCCCGTTGCGGCGGGTGATCTCCCGGGAGCTGGACAACCGGCTGGCGCGGATGGTGCTGGGCGGCGAGGCCGGTGCCGGTGATGAGATCACCGTGGACGCCGCCGGGGGCGAGTTGCGGTTGTCGGTGGGCCAGGTGTGGCGGCCGGTGGCCGGGGGCAGGCATGCCGCGGCAGGCGAGAACTCGCCACTTCCCGCCCAGAGGTCGGGTGCGTTCGGGTGATCGTCTTCCCAAAGCGGGTTCGATCTTGACATGGTGGGTTCTTGATCGTTTCCGGCGTGGAGGTGGTGGCGGGTGCGGGGCAGCGGGCAGCCGTACGTGGTGATGCGGGATCTCAGCTACGCGCCCCGGGTCGGCAACGCCCACCGCGTGGACCTGTACCTGCCGCCGGAGGCGACCGGCCCGTGCCCGGTGGTGGTGTGGTCGGCGGGTTCGGCGTGGCTGGCCGACAACGGCAACACCGGCGGTGAGCGGGTCGCGCGGGCGTTGTGCGGGCGCGGTTTCGCGGTGGCGGCGGTGGCGGTGCGCTCCAGCGGCCAGGCCCGCTTCCCGGCGCAGGTGCACGACGGCAAGGCGGCGGTGCGCTGGGTGCGCGCTCACGCCGCCCGCTACGGCCTGGATGCCGATCGCATCGCGGTGATGGGCAATTCCTCGGGTGGCTGGCTGGCCAGCATGCTGGGTGCCACCGCGGGTGTGGTGGCGTTGGAGGGTGATCTCGGGCCGACGTCGGTGTCCAGCGAGGTGCAGGCGGTGGTGGACCTGTACGGGCCGACGGATTTCCTGCTGATGGACGGGCACATGCCCGAGGGCGCGGTGGATCGGTTCAACCAGATCACCGGGGGCAGTCGCGGTCATGACGATGCCGCCTCGCCGGAGTCGCGGTTGATCGGTGCGGAGATCCAGACGGTGCCCGGCCGGGTCGCCGAGGCCGATCCGTCGCGGTGGGTGCGCCGGGGCGGCCCGCCGTGGTTGATCCTGCACGGCACGGCCGATCCGCTGGTGCCCTTCCACCAGAGCGAGCTGCTGCTGTCGGCGTTGGAGCGCGCCGGGGTGCCGGCGACGCTGTACGAGATGAGCGGGCGGGTGCACGAGCACGACTACCTCGACGAGGCGCGTGATTTCACGCCGCGGCGGGTGCGGCACGCCGCCGGGGGCTCGGTGGCGGGTCAGGCTCCGGCGACGTGGGCGCTCATCGCCGATTTCCTCGACGCCGCCCTGCGCTGACACACCCCGAATTTCACACGAAAGTGGCAGTGCTTGTTGCGGGCTGGTAACGGCTCCTACGGTGGGTGGTGCGGTTTCGCCCGGTCGTCGCCGCGCGCCAGCTGGTCGGTGATCGTCCCAGCGCACAGGCGATTCGACGCGGTGCACGCGAGTTCGCAACACCGACCCGTCCAGCACGAAGGGGGTAGCGTGATCGTCTCCAGATCCTTGCCCGCACAGGCATCCCACGGCTCGGGCGCCATCATCGCGCCCCGCACCTCCAGCGACGCCGATCCCGCCACGGGCACGTCGCGTTCGGCGTTACGAGTGCGCGTGCGCTGGCCGGAACGAGGCGTGGTGGTGGTCAGCGTCGGCGGCGAGATCGACATGGCCAGCCTGCCGCGCGTCACCGAGATCGTGCGCCAGCGCTTGACCGCCGCCCGCCTGCACACCGCGATCGTGGACCTCGAACAGGTCGGGTTCGCCTCCAGCGCCGTGCTGGAGTTGCTGATGCTGGCCTACAACGCCACCGGCCGGCGCGAAGCGCGGCTGCTGGTGGTGCCCGGTCGCGGGCGGGTGAGCCGGTTGCTGGAACTGACCGGCCTGTCGGCGTTGTTCGAACAGGCCCCGACCGTCGACGACGCCCTGGCCCGAGCGCGCCAGTAGCGCTGTCGGGGCGCGGTGTCAGGATGTGCCGGGTGAGCACCTTCGTGGCGCTGCTGCGCGCGGTCAACCTCGGTTCGCACGCCCGGCTGCCGATGGCCCGGCTTCGGGAGATGCTCGGCGAGCTGGGCTGGCAGCAGCCCCGCACCTACTTGCAGAGCGGCAACGCGGTGTTCACCGCACCCCTGGGTGCCGAGGAGGTGGCGGTGGCGTTGCGGGAGAAGCTGGCCGCCGACGGCCTGCCCACCGAGGTGATGATCCGCACCGGCGAACACCTGCACGCCTTGGCCTGCGCCGGGCACCCTTTCGCCGCGCCGGGGGTGGAGCACCCGAAGCTGCAGGTCGCCTTCCCGCTGCAGCCGGTGGATGCCCAGCGGGTGGCGGCGATGCCGATTCCCGATGGCGAAGCCGCGCGCGCCGCCGACGGCGAGGTGTTCCTGCACTATCCCGACGGCGTGGGCCGCTCGAAGCTGACCACCGCGCACCTGCAACGCCACCTGGGCACCCCGGTGACGTGCCGGAACTGGAAGACGGTGTGCGCCCTGGCGCAGATGTGCTGAGAAATTCCCGCGCGCCGCGCCCGGGGTGCCGGTAGCATCGTCGTCGTCCTGCCGCCGGCGAGAGAGGTGCCTGTTGCTCATCTGAGGTCCGCGATCACCACGCGAGAACACCCGCACCAACCCCTTGACGTGGGGTTGTCGTTGCCGGTGGGCGTGGGAGCGACCTCGATGACCGCCGACACCCGCCGGGTGGCCGCCCTGATGGATCATCGCCGCGTGGTGCTCGCCGCACATGCATCCCACCCGTTGCCCGGCGAAGGCGAGATCCTCCATGTCAACACCCACCCCCGCCTCGGTGACCTGCACCGAGATGTCGTTCTCCTGGCCTGATGGCACGCAGGTGTTCTCCGGTGTCACCGCCGGTTTCCCCACCGGCGTCACCGGGCTCATCGGCGGCAACGGCAGCGGCAAGTCCACGCTGCTGCGGCTGCTGACCGGCCGGCTCAGCCCCACCTCCGGTGTGCTGAGCGTGCCGGGCACGCCCGCCTACCTGCCGCAGACCATCACCAGCCACCTCGACGTGCGCGTGGACGAAGCCCTGGGCATCGACGGCACGCTGCGGGCGCTGGCCGCGGTGGAATCCGGTGAGGTCACCCAGCAGCACCTGGACACCATCGGGCAGGACTGGGACGTCGAACAGCGCGCCCACGCCCTGCTGGCCACGCTCGGACTCGACGGGCTGGCCCTGGACCGGCGCGTCGCCGAGCTCTCCGGCGGCCAGACCGTCCTGCTGCACCTGGCCGCGCTGCTGCTGGCCCGCCCCGAGGTCCTGCTGCTGGACGAACCCACCAACAACCTCGACCGCGCGGCCCGCCACCGCCTGCGGGAGGCGGTGGGAGGCTGGCGCCACGGGGTGCTCATCGTGGTCTCCCACGACCGCGAACTGCTCGAGGACGTCGATCGCATCGCCGAACTGCGCTCAGGCGAGATCACCTTCCACGGCGGCGGGTACTCGGCCTACGAGCAGGCGGTGGCCACTGCGCAGGCCGCCGCCGAACGCGACCTGCGCGCCGCCGAGGCCGACGAGCGCCGCCAGCAGCGGGAGCTGGCCGAGACCCAGGTCAAGGTGGCCCGCCGCAAGCGGCAAGGCGCCAAGTCCGGGGAGAACATGCCCAAGATCCTCGCCGGTGCCCGGCAACGCGCCGCGCAGGAATCGGCGGCCAAGCTCACCGGAGTCCAGCAGGAACGCCTGCAGGCCGCCCGCGAGAAGCGCCGGCACGCCGAACAGGCGCTGCGCAGCGACGATCAGATCCGCCTGGAACTGCCCGCCACCCGCGTGCCCGCCGGACGGGACGTGGCGCGGCTGCGGGAGGTGGTGCTGCCGCACACCGGGACGCTGCTGGACCTGGACGTGCACGGGCCGCAGCGCATCGCGCTGCTGGGCGGCAACGGCACCGGCAAGACCACCCTGCTGCGGCTGCTGGCCGGAGCCGCCGAACCGCAGTCGGGTGAGGTGCGGGTTCCGGTGCCCGCACGGCTGATGCCGCAACGCCTCGACGTCCTCGACCCCGATCTGAGCGTGGCCGCCAACCTCGCCCAGGTCGCCCCGGCGCTGAGCGACAACCAGGTGCGCGCGCAGCTGGCGAGGCTGCTGTTCACCGGTGCGCGCGCCGATCAGCGGGCAGGCACCCTCTCCGGTGGGGAAGCGCTGCGGGCGAGCCTGGCAGCGGTGCTGCTGGCCGAACCCGCGCCGCAGCTGCTCATGCTCGACGAACCCACCAACAACCTCGACCTCGACAGCAGCGCGCACCTGGCCGCCGCGCTGCGCGCTTTCCAGGGCGCGTTGATCGTGGCCGGTCACGACCTGGCGTTCCTGCGCGAGATCAACCCGACCCGCTGGTTGCTGCTGGGCGAGACCCTCACCGAGATCACCGCCGAGGACGCCGCGCAGCTCTAGTGGCCGCTCCAGGTGTGCGGGGTCTTGTCCAAAAACGCCCGCACACCGCTGCGGAAGTCCTGGCTGCCGAACACGGTGCGCACCAGGTCGTCCCCGTCGGGCATGCCCGCCAGCCGCAACCGGCGCACCGCCTCCTTGGAGGCCCACATGGTCAGCGGCGCGTGCTGCACCAGCCGGGAGGTCACGGTCTCCACGACCTCGTCGAGCCGGTCGGGCTCGCACAGCTCGGTGACGAACCCGGCGTCGTGGGCTTCTTCGGCGGTGAACATGCGGGCGCGCAGCAGCATGTCCTTGGCGCGGGAGGGGCCGAGGTGGAACACGAGCATGGAGCAGGTGTTCATGGCCAGGCAGTTGCCCAGGGTGCGCGCCACCGGCACCCCGAAGCGTCCGGTGGTGGTCGACACCCGCAGGTCGCAGGCGGCGGCCAAGGCGATGCCCGCGCCGACGCAGTAGCCGGAGATCGCCGCCACCGTGGGCACGGTGGCGGCCTCCAGGCGCCCGAAGACCTCCTCCATGCGCTGCTCGTAGGCCACCCCGTCCTCGCCGCTGGTGAACTCGGCGAACTGGGCGATGTCGGTGCCGGCCACGAACGCCTCCTGGCCGGCGCCGCGCAGCACCATCACCCGGATGTCGGGGTCGGTTTCAGCGCGTTCGATGGCGGCCACCAGCCCGTCGTACATGGTCCAGCTCATGGCGTTGCGCTGGGCGGGGCGGTTGAAGGTCACCCGCAGCACGGGTCCGTCGGCGGCCACCAGCAGTTCATCGGACATCGGCGTGTTCCTTCCTTCCCGCCCGGTGGCGGGCCAGCAGTGGTGCGGTGAGCATGGCCGCGGCGATCAGCAGGATCACCACGGCGATGGGCTCGGTGGCCAGCAGCCACATGTTGCCGTCGAAGATCGCCGAGGACTGCACCAGCGCCTTCTCCAGCAGACCGCCGATGACCACGCCCACCACCAGCGGCGCCATCGGCAGGTCGAGGCGCTTCATGCCGTAGCCGACGAACCCGAAGATCAGCACGAGCACGACGGAGAAGAAGTTGTTGTCGATGGCGAACGCGCCGGTGAAGCTGGTGACCAGGATCAGCGGGTACAGCAAGCCGTAGGGCACGCGCAGCAGCTGGGCGAACACCGGCGCCAGCGGCAGGTTGAGCACCAGCAGGATGACGTTGCCGATGAAGAACGACACCAGCAGACCCCACACGAGTTCGGGCTGCTCGGTGAACAGCAGCGGCCCGGGCTGGATGCCGTAGACGGTCAGCGCCCCCAGCAGCACAGCGGTGGTGGCGCCGCCGGGAATGCCCAGGGTCAGGGTGGGGATGAAGTTGGCGTTGGCGGCGGCGTTGTTGGCGCTCTCCGGTGCGGCCACGCCCTGGATGGCGCCGCGGCCGAAGTTCTCCCGGTTGCGCGACACCCGCTTCTCCAGCCCGTAGGCCAGGAACGACGCCAGGGTCGATCCGGCGCCGGGCAGGGTGCCCAGGGCGAAACCGATGAGGCTGCCGCGCCCGATCGCCCCGGCCGAATCGCGGATGTCGGACCGGCGGATCACCAGATCCCGGAAACCCGCCCTGATCGGACGCGCCCCACCGACCCGGATCTGGTGCAGCACCTCACCGACGGCGAACAACCCGATGACGACCTCCACGTAGGGGATGCCCGACAGGAGGTTGACGCTGCCGAAGGTGTAGCGCGCCTGACCGGTGCCGGCGTCGATGCCCACGCAGGCGATGAGCACCCCCACGCAGGCCATGGCCGCCGCGCGCAGCGTCGAACCGGTGGTCAGCACCACCATGGTCGCCAGCGCCAGCACCATCACCGCGAGGTTCTCCGGCGGCCCGAACCGCAGCGCGACCTGCGCGATCGGTGGCGCCAGGGCGGCCAGCAGGATCAGCGAGAGGATCGCCGCGGCGAACGAGCCGATGGCCGCGATCGCCAGCGCCGCACCGGCCCGGCCCTGCCGCGCCATCTGGTAACCGTCCAACGTGGTCACCACGCTGGCGGCCTCGCCCGGTGTCGACAGCAGCACCGAGGTGATCGTCCCGCCGTACTGGGCGCCGTAGTAGATCCCGGCCAACAGGATCAGCGCGGTGACCGGCTCCACGGTCAGCGTCAGCGGAATCAGGATCGCCACCCCGGTCGCCGAGCCCATCCCGGGCAGCAGCCCGATCACGGTGCCCAGCACGACCCCGGCGAAGCACCACAGCAGGTTCGTCGGCGTCAACGCCGTCGAGACACCCAGCAGCAGGTTCTCCCACACCCCGGCCCACCTCCTTCCCGTCTAGAACCCGAAGATCCCGGTCGGCAGCGGCACCGCCAGCAGCACCGCGAAGATCACCCACACCCCGCCGGCCACGGCCGCCGAGAACGCCACCGCTGGAAGGACGCGACGACCTTCCAGCCAGGTGGAGATCACCAGCACCAGCCCGCCGAAGGCGCACACCAGGCCCACCACCGGCACCGCCAGCACGGTCACCGGCAGCAGCACGAACACCCGCCGCAGGATCCACGCCCGCTGCCCGGCCGTGCGCCCGAAATCATCAGTGCCCGAACCTGTCTCACCCGCCGCGGCGGGCTGGGACAACTGGCGGCGCAGCAACACCGCGGCCAGCACCGCCAGCAGCCCACCGGCGAGCATCGGCACGAAACCCGGGCCGATGCGGCCCTGCTCGCCCAAGACCCCGTAGACCGGGGCCGAGAACGCGAAACCCGCGCCCAGCACCACCAGGCCGATCAGCGTCCACACCTGCGCGCGATCACCGCTCATCGGCTCACCACCTGCTCCAGCTCGCCCTGCGCCCCGGCCAGGTACGCCCCGAACTCCGCACCGAACGCGGGCCGGGCCTGCAGGAACTCCGAGGCCACGTAGTCGCGGTAGGCGGGGGAGTCGGCGAAGCGCCGGGCCGCCTGCACCCAGAACTCACGCGCCCGCGGGTTGAGCTCACCCGGGGCGATCACCCCGCGGAACTGCGCGAACACCACGTCGACCCCCTGTTCCACCGAGGTGGGGATGCCGGCGAGTTCGGGGTAGGTGTAGCGCTGGTCGGCGAACACGCACAGCGCCTTGAGCTCCCCGGCGCGCAGCTGACCGATCACCTCGCTGGGGTTGAGCGAGGCCAGCTCCACCTGGCCGCCCAGCACCGCCGCCATCGACTCCCCACCGCCCTCGTAGGGCACGGTGTCGATGGCGGCGCCGGTGGTGGCGCGGATCTGGGAGAACACCACCGCATCCGGTCCCATCGCGCCGGAGATCGCCGCCAGCACCCGGCGGTGCCGGGCCTGCTCGACGGCATCGGCGCAACTGGCGATGGGGGAGTCGGGGCGGGCCACCAGCAGCGTGAAGTCCTCACCGACCTTGAAGATCGGGGTGAACGAGCGGTGCGAGAACGCCACGTCCACCGACGCCGGCAATGACAGCAGCGAGGTCTCGGTGGCCAGCAGGTACTGCGGGGAACCGGTCTTGCCCAGCAGGTAGGAGTAGCCGACCGCGCCCTGCCCGCCCTCGCGGTTGTCCACGCTGATGTTCACACCCGGGGTGACCGACGCCAGCCCGTCGGCCACCGCGCGCCCGGCGATGTCGCTGCCGCCTCCGGCGGCGAAGGGCACCACCATCGTCACCGGGCCCACCGGTCGATCCGCGCCCGCCGCGTCGTCGGAGCCGGACGCGCCACCGCACCCAGCGCACACCGCTGCGGCCACCGCCATGATCAGGGCTAACGCACGCATCGCTCCTCCTCGAGCTCGCGTCGCGACAAGGGGTCTCAGGGCTCGGCGATGACTCCTGCCCGCGCCAAGCCGGCGATCTCGTCCGCGCCCACGCCCAGCTCGGCGAGGACCTCACCGGTGTGCTCACCCAGAACCGGCCCCGCCGAGCGGCGCTGCGGCGGGGTGTCGGAAAGCCGCATGGGCGAGCCGATCTGGCGCACCGCGCCCAGCTGCGCATGCGGCGCGTCCCAGAAGAACCCGCGCCCGTTGAGGTGCTCGTCGGTGAACACCTGCGCGGTCTCGGCGATGGGGGCGCACGGAACCCCGGCGTCCACCAGCGCCTCCACGATCCCGGCGGTGCTCCACCGGGTCGTTTCCCGCTCGATCGCGGCAATCAGCTCGTCGCGGTGGTGGTAGCGGTCGTAGGAGGAGCCGTAGCGCTCGTCGTAGAGCAGCTCGTCCAGCCCCAGCGCGCGGCAGAACGCAGGCCAGGTTTTCGGGGTGGTGGCCCCGACCGTCACCCACCCGTCCTCGCTGCGCACCGCCTGGTAGGGGGCGCTGTTCTGATGCGCCGAACCGTGCTTGCGGCCGCTGTCGCCGGTGGCGAAGAACGTCCCGGCCTCCCACACCGCCAGCGACGCACCGGCTTCGAACAACGACACGTCGGCGACCTGGCCGCGCCCGGTGTGCTCGCGGGCCCGCAGACCCGCCATCGCGCTCATCGCCGCGTACAGCCCGCACACCAGGTCGCACACCGGCACTCCGACCTTCACCGGAGCACCGCCCTCCTCGCCGGTGATGCTCATCAGCCCGGCGCGGGCCTGGGCCATGATGTCCAAACCCGGCTGGGCCGCCAGCGGTCCGTCCTGGCCCCACCCGGACACCGCGACGTAGACCAGCCGCGGGAAGCGCTCCCGCACCACCTCGGGCCCGAAGCCCAGCGCCTCCATCGCGCCGGGACGCAGGTTCTCGATGAGCACATCAGCACTGGCCAGGAGCCTGTCGAGCACGCTCTTGCCCTCGTCGGTCTTCAAATCCACCGCCAGCGAACGCTTGTTGCGGTTGAGCCGGACGAAAGGGGAGGAGTGCTCCTGCAGGAACGGCCCGGTCTGGCGCACCGGGTCACCGCCCGCGGGGTTCTCCACCTTCACCACGTCGGCACCGAGATCGGCCAGCTGCATCGCGGCGTAGGGCGCTGCCATGAACGCACCGATCTCGACCACGCGCACACCAGCCAGCGGAGCTGACTCTGATCGGGTACTCACTCCACGCCTCCCACCACGCCGGGCGACACAGCGGCTACCGTGATCGGCATCACCTGACTTTTGCCTACAGCAGGCAGATCGTGGCTGACAAGCTCGGCGGACCAGGTTGCTCCACCCGAGGCAATAGGATCACGCCGAGACCGAAGGAGACTCGTGACCGGATCCGCGGACAACACCACCAGCGCCCCGCACATCGTCGGGCCGCCCAGCCTCGTCGAACTCGCCGCCGCCACCCTGCGCCGCATGATCGTCGGAGGCGACCTGCTGTGCGGGCAGCGCATCGTGGAGAACCGGCTCACCGGTCAGCTCGGCATCTCCCGCCCACCCCTGCGCGAAGCCCTGCGCGTCCTGGAA
>NZ_SMLA01000094.1:0-10387 GCF_004349225.1 Saccharopolyspora karakumensis | reverse complement strand
GTCACACCCCTGATCACCCTCGACAACCCCAGCGTCATCGTCGAAGCCCTCAAACTCGCCGACGACCGCAGCGGCGACGTCATCGTCCGCCTCTACGAAGCCCGCGGCGCCCAAGCCCGCACCCACCTCACCACCAACTTCCCCACAACGACCATCACCCGAACCGACCTGCTCGAACGCCCCACCCACGCACCCCAACCACCCGACACACCCCTCAAACTCCGCCCCTTCGAAATCCGCACCCTCCGCATCACCCGCGCATGAAACAAGCCCGGGGTGGACCACGCACGTGATCCACCCCGGGCCACCCGGGGGAGAAGACCTCACGCCACCAACCGCTGCCAGCTCACCCGATCCACCACACCCGACGCAGCCAGACCACCGGCCACCTGGAAATCACGCACCGCCGAGACCATCCGGTCACCGAACACACCATCAGCAGGCACGTAATGCCCCCGCGAGGTCAGCAACACCTGGGCCGCGCGCACCGCCTCACCACCAGCACCCGCACCCAGCACCGGCGTCACGCCCTCCCACGCCAGGCCACCGAACAAACCCGGCTCGGCCACCCGCGAAGCGAAGCACGACGGACCGCTCGCACCCCGCTCCACCGCCACCCGCGCCGCCGCCTGCTGCGTGGCCTCACCGAACACCCCGTCCACCGGCACCGACATGCCCCGCGCGCCCAGCAACATCTGCAACGCGGTGACGTTCGGACCCTGCGCACCCGGACGCAGCAACGGCCAGCTCACCGGCTGCACCACCGCCAGGCCCAGCGCTGCACCCACCGACTCCCGCAGCTCCGGCAACCGCGCGTAGAGCACATCACCCGGGCACGCCGTGGCCATGTAGTCCCGGTGCCCGTAGATCGCGCCCGGCTCGATCCCGTACTGCGACACCATGTACGAGCACAACGACACCAGCGAATCCCACAGCGACCCCGGGACCGACGCCTCGGTGTAGGTGCCCTCGTTCTCGATGCCCAGCGCCACCGAGTTCTGCTCACCGGCGTGGGCGCCCTTGACGTGCTGGGTGCCGCCCTCCAGCGCGGCGAGGCTCTTGTGCCGGCCTTCCATCAGGTGCCCGCCGCGCGAGTTGGTGAAGTTCTGGCCGGTGTCGGACCAGCCGTTGCTGTCCATGTGGAAGGCCTGGATCTGCCTCGATAACTCGAAGGCGTGCGACTGCGACGTGTCGTCGCTGTTGGGCGTCGCCGTGTGGTGCACGATGATCTTGGTCGGCTTGGAGTCCAGCACCTCGATCGAGCCGGAGGCGTCCCGCGCGTTCCAGTCCGACGTCGAGGAGATCGACGGAGCCGCCGAGCTCCGCGCCGCCGCACCGGCGGGCAGTCCGGCGAAACCCACCGCGGACACCGCGAGCCCGCCGGCCAGCACCGCACGTCGAGCCACTCGTACCTGTCGTAGTGCCATCTCTCTTCACTCCCGAAATCCGGTCAGCGATCACGAAACAGGGCGCGTGCCCTCGGGGTTGGCACGCTACGCAGCCGATCAGGTTCACGGGAATTCCTGGCGACAAGCCGCCACGAGTTGGCAAAGAAGTAACCGTCCGACAATCGCGCCGCAACACGTCATCACCCGGCTCCCCGCACGTCCCCGCTATGGACCGATCACCACCAGGCCCGACCAGGCTCGGGGCACCAGGGGAGAGCTCACACGATGGACCGCTTCGTCCGATTCCTGCGCCGCCAGATCGACATCGACCTGGAACTGCACAGCCAGGCCAGAAGCGACGAAGAGGCCGGCAACGCCGTCCACCGCTGCCTCATCGGCCCGCTGCGCGGATTCCGCGAATGCGAGCTCAAGTCCCGCCTGCTCGCTCAGCACAACCGCTGCGGCACCGGAGGAGGACCCTGCGACACCCTGGGCGCGAGCTACCCGCCGGAGGACGAACGCGGATGCCCCACCCTGGCGCTGCTGGGCCTGCCCTATGCGGACCGCCCCGGCTTCGCGCCACGCTGGCGCCCCTGAGCCTCCGAGCGAGGTCGAGCACGTGTTCGACGCGGTCGCGCGAAGCCGGTGTAGGGGTGGCGGGGAAGACGGGCGAGGGGAGCGGCACGTCGTCGGTGGGAGAGCGACTTCGGCACAGCTGGCCACGCTAGGAACGAACGCAGACGAGGGAGATTCGCAGCGTGGCGGGTGGAAGGCGTTCGGCCGCAACGATATTCATAAGATGATCACGATGAGTAGTGGATAATCTACGTTATCCATCAATCGGAGTGATGGCCATGGAAGACGCCGGGACTCTTCCATGGGGGATCGGAGCCTCCAATGGGTGTCATCCGCCGTCGGCAATCGCACATCAGCGGACTTCGAGGCGCTCTGCTGCTGCGCCGGCTGAGTAGAGCCAGCTCGATGCCTCGGCCGATGACTCCGGCTCGCCGGTTGTCCCTGATGATCGACGACGAGCAAATGCACTGCGTGGACCATTGTTTCAGGGTCCAGCCGGACCAACCCCTTACGTCACAGTGACGGAAATAATGGTCGATAGGGGGTCCGCCGAACGAACAAAGGGGACTTCGCATCGGCCCGTCCGTGGAGGCCCCAGTGGCACCATCAAGCGCCGACGGTCCGCGGAGCTGTCAGCTTCCCATGTCCACGCCGAGCCCTCGGAAGCTCAACGCGCAACAGCCACCGAACCTCCCGGCGGCACCCGCACCTGACCACCGCCGCCACACCTCGCCACGCCAAACCCCGAACGCCGACCTCATCACCATGCCTGCGCCCAGGACCCGAGGAGGCCTGAAAAACGCCGCCCAACAGCCCCTCTCGCCCTCATCCCGCACAATCCCGTACAGCCGATAATGCACATTATGTTAAGTGAACTGTTCGAAGACCCGATCGTGGCACTTCCCCGGGCCCAGTTTCGGTCCGGTGCTGATCGGCGCCCCAGCGACATGTTGGCGATCAACGGTTCACGCGTGCCGCCTTCTCCCAGTCCGCGCAGTCAACGCCGCCGTGGAACAACGGCTCTCCGAACGTGCGGTGCTCGAAGGTCTTGCCGCACATGGTTCGCGCTGCCGTCGCCGGTGATGATGTCGGACACGATCCCACCCTCCCTGCTCCGTCGACTGGCTGTGACGAATGAGCGGGCAAGGATGACGTGATCAACGGGGTGAGAGCCTGGAACGTACCGGCGAACCTCTCCCCTTCTGCTCGGAAGCATCCGCGGTGCCCTTCGCACGGGTGGAGATCGAGTGGTGCCCGCGCACCTGAACCGCGGGCACCACTCGCCTGCCCTGATCAGCGGCGGACGAGGCGTTCCAGGACTTCGAGGGCGATCGGCAGGGCACGCTCATCGATGTCGAACAGCGGGTTGTGGTGTGGTGCGGTGTTGCCGCCGCCGACCGTCATGTACGTGGCGGTACCGCCGTGTCGCTGGACTTCGCGAGCGAACAGGCTGGCGTCGTCGCTGCCGCCCATCTGCTTGAATCCGGCAGCTGTCGTCGCCTCGGTCAGTTCCGCAGCGATCCGGTCGATCGCTTCCACCAGCTCCACGTCGCAGTCCATCGTCGCCGAGCCGCCGGTGTTGACGACGTCCACCGCCACTCCGTGCATCGCGCCGGCACCGCGCAGCGCGGTCTTGATGCGCTCGGTGAGCTCAGTGCTCACGTCGGAGTCCGTGGAACGGGCTTCCAGGGTCATCTCGGCCCAGGACGGCACGATGTTGACGTTGTCACCGCCGTGCAGCGTGCCGACGTTGATGCGGGTGTGGGCAGTGGAGTAGCGCGGTAGCGCCATCACGTTGAGCAGGGCGCTGGCGGCTGTCACCAGCGCGTTCGCGCCTTGTTCGGGGGCACCTGCGGCGTGCGCCGCAGTTCCGGTGAAGGTAGCGCGCATCTTGGTGGTGGCCAGCAAGCCCTGGATGCCGCCGCTGACCTGCCCCACGGGTTCGTCGAGCCCGAGATGCACCGCGACGAAGCGGTCGATGCCTTCTGCGGCTCCGGCAGCGATCATCGATGCCGCTCCGCGGCCGCCTTCCTCGGCAGGCTGGAACAGGAACCGGACGGTGCCCGCGAAGTCGTCGTCGGCGACGAGCCGGCTGGCCAGGCCGAGCCCGATCGCGGTGTGCCCGTCGTGGCCGCAGGCGTGCATCACATCGTGTTCGCAACGGAATCCGCGTGCGGCCGGGGCGTGTTCGGGGCTGTCGGATTCGGTCAGCGGCAGTGCGTCCATGTCGAAGCGCAGTCCCCAGGTGGGGCCGGGCCGTCGGCCGCGGACTTCGGCGATCACTGCGGTGCCGAACTCCACTGCGTGCTCGATGTCGGTGGTGTTTGCTCCGGTGCGCGTGGCTCGTTCGGCGAACTGTTCGCGTTGTTGGGTGCTGGGGTAGTCCACGACGGTATCGGTTCGCATGGCCGCTTGTCCGGTCTGCGGTTGCAGGCCCAGCTCGCGCAGGTGGGCTGTGACCGCGCTGGAGGTTCGGATCTCGAGGAACGCGGGCTCGGCATGGCGGTGGAAGTCGCGTCGCAGGGCGACGATTTCGTCGAACTCCATCATCTCTCCTTGGTCGGTGGTCACAGCCGGATCCCGGATCCCGGTCCGACGGGCAGGTCGAAGAAGTAGAACGCCGCGAGGATCAGCAGCCACATTGCGAAGAACGGCAGGACGAAGACGCTCAGCCGCGCGAGCAGTGTGCCCAGCTGCGTCTCGGGTTCGTACTTCCGGTTGACGCTGAGCAGGATGTAGACGTAGGCGTTGAGGGGGCTGACAGCTTGGGTGGTCGAGTCGCCGATTCGGTACGCGGCTTGGATGAAGGCCGGGTCGTAGCCGAGGATGGTGAAGGCGGGGATCATCACGGGTGCCAGCAGCGACCACAGGGCTGAGCCGGAGGTGATGAAGAGGTTCGCCGCAGTTGCCAGTAGCACCATCACGATGATCGCTGGGAAGCCGGTGAGGTGTGCGGCGCGCAGTCCGTCGGCGGCGCCGACCGCGATGAGGGTGCCCAGGTTGGACCAGGTGAACAGGGCGATGAACTGGGCGGCGACGAAGATGAAGACGATGTAGCCGGCCATGTCCTTGACCGTGTCGGTCATCATTCGCGGTACGTCCGAGCGTTGGGTCACGGTGCCTGCGGTGAGTCCGTAGGCCAGTCCTGCCAGCAGGAACGCGATGATGATCAGGGGCACGATGCTGTCCAGGAACGGTGAGGGGACGAGTGATCCGCCTTCTCCGCGCAGGAAGCTGCCGGGGGCGAGCCAGGTGCCGAAGGTCAACGCGACGTATCCGGCCAGGACTGCGGTGGCCACCCGCACGCCCTTGCGTTGCTGTGCGGTGAGTTCGGTTGGTTGTTCGCCGTCGGGGGTGGTCCACGGGCCGAATCGTGGTTCGAGCACGCGGTCGATGAGGAAGCCGCCGACCAGTGGTAGGAGCAGGCCCGCGGTGGCGGCGAAGAAGTAGTTCATCGCGATGTGGGTGTGCACTTCGACGCCGATCGGTGCGATCTGGAGCGCTTTTTCGGTGATGCCCTCCAGCAGTCCGTCCAGTGATCCGACCAGCACTCCCCCTGCGTAGCCTGTTGCGCCGCAGGCGAAGGCGCCGATCAGTCCGGCGACGGGGTGGCGTCCGGCGGCTTTGAACATCAGGGCGGCCAGTGGCGGGATCACGATGAGCGAGGGGTCGGACATGACGTGGGCTTGGCAGGCCACGAAGGCCACCGCGTAGGGCAGCAGCCAGCGTGGGGCGCGGCCGAAGGCGAGGGTGACGGCTGAGGACAGAAATCCGGTTCGTTCGGCGAAGCCGACCACGAGCATCATCGCCAGCACGGTTCCCAGTGGTGGGAAGCCGATGAAGTTGTCGACGAAGTTGGTCAGGAACCAGACGAGGCCGTCGGTGCTGAGCACGGCGCGCACGGGGATGGGTTCGGGTTTGCCGGGGAGACGGATGGTGACGTCGAAGGCGGCCAGTGTGGTGGTGACCAGTGCCAGGGCGGTCAGGAGGTAGACGAACAGGAAGAACGGCTCGGGGATTTTGCTGCCGAGTCGTTCGATGCCGGTGAAGACGCGGTCCAGCCGGGTTGGTCGGGTGCGGGCTGTGTCCATGTGGTCTCCGGGCGAAGTGGAGGGCTGCGTGGGAATTGCCGGTTGGCGGAAAGGGTGGGCAGCACTCCAGGTGTGGTGCTTGGATTGCCGGAAATCGTCACATTAGGGTTTGCGCATGCAAGATTCGTCCAGCCTTGATGAGCTTGATCTGGCGCTCGTCAACGCAGTGCAGATCGCTCCGCGTGCCTCGTGGCAGGTGATCGGTTCGGTGGTGGGTGTTGATGCGAGCACGGTGGCGCGTCGGTGGGGGCGCATCACTGAGCAGGGTCTGGTGTGGGTGACCGCCCATGCTCGGATAGCGGAGCCGTCGGCGTTCGTGCTCGGCTGCGTGGAGGTGCGGTGCCGTCCGGATGAGCGGGACCGACTGGCGGTGCTGCTCGCGCGGATGCCGCAGGTCGTTTCGGTGCACCAGGTCGGTAGCGGTCGTGATCTGCTGGTGCTGTTGAATTCGCGGAGTCTGCCTGCGCTGTCGCGGTTCGTGCTCGATGAGCTCAGCCATCAGCCGGGGGTGCGGCGGACGAGCGTGCACGCTGCGACGGCGATCTTCGGTGAAGGTGAGCATTGGCGGCTCAACGCACTGTCCCCGGCGCAGCGCGCGGAGTTGGCTCGGCACGCGCTGCCTCGTGGGAGGCAGGGTGTGCTGACCGAGCAGGATCGGGATCTGATGGTGGCGTTGAGCGTTGATGCGCGTCGGTCGGTTGCCGAACTCGCTGCGGTGACGGGGGCGAGTGTGTCCACGGCGCGGCGGCGGGTGGCTCGGCTCGTCGATCAGGGGTTGGTGTCGATCCGGTGCGAGGTCGCGCAGAGCCTGACTGGCTGGCCGGTGTCGGCGATCTTCTGGGCGAATGTGCCTGCGGGTCAGTTGGCTGAGGTGGGGCGGGCGTTGGCGAAGGTCCCGGAGGTGCGGTTTTGCGCTGCGGTGACCGGTGAGCACAACTTGGTGATGATCGTGTGGTTGCGTTCCCCGGAGGATTGTCAGCATGTGGAGGAGCGCCTAGCGGCTGATTTTCCGTCGCTGTCGTTGGCGGAACGTGCGATCACGTTGCGTCAGCCGAAGCGGCAGAGTCGTCTCTTGGACGACTGGGGGCGCTGCACCGAGGTGGTTCCGACCGATCCGTGGGCGGAGCTGCATCTGCCCGTCGGCCGGATGGGCGCTGGTGCGTGGCGGTGAGGACCGGGCCTCGTGGGTGCTGCTAGGTGGCCTGCGGTCCTTCTGTCGCGCGTCGGGCCATGTGTAGGGCTGCGAGGTGGCTGAAGACCATGCAGGCTCCGATGGGGTTTCCGCCGCCTGGGTAGGTGGTTCCGGATACCGCGGCCATCGAGTTCCCCGCTGCGTACAGGCCCGGGATGATGCGGCCTTCGGTGTCGAGGACGCGGGCTGATGCGTCGGTTCGCAGGCCGCCCTTGGTGCCGAGGTCGGAGATTCCGAAGGCGGCGGCGTGGAAGGGGCCCTGGGTGATGGGAACCAGGGGCGATGCTCCGTCGGTGAAGGCGCGGTCGAAGGGTTCGTCGCCGCGTGCGAAGTCCTCGTCGGTTCCGGTTTCGGCGGAGGTGTTGAACCGCGTGACGGTGCGGTGGAGGTCGTCGGCGGGGACGCCGATCTTGGTGGCGAGTTCCTCGAGGGTGTGGGCGGTGTGCCACAGGCCGGCGTCGACGTAGTCCTGCGTGTCGCCCAGGGGCACGCTGGTGGACTGGACTGGTGGCCTCTCCCCTGCCCTGTCGTCGTAGACCAGCCAGTACGGCAGCTTCATCCGGCCGTCGGCGAGGCGGGCGAGGATGCGTCGGCCGATGCGGTCGTAGGCGGCGGATTCGTTGACGAAGCGTTGGCCGTGGTCGTCGACGAAGATGCCCGCGGTGAACCAGAGGGAGAAGGTCGAGGTGCCGTCGGGGTGGGTGATGCCGGGTGACCACCAGGCTTCGGACATGAGGTCGGTGTCGGCTCCGGCGGCGATGCCGGCGAGCGTGGCGAGGCCTTGGTTGCTGGGTGGTCCCATGGCGTCGCGCGTGTTGCCGGGCACGGCGTGGTCGGCGCGCATCTGCTCGTTGTGCTCGAATCCGCCTGCGGCGATGAGGACGCCGTGGCGGGCGTGGATGTGGCGGCGTTGTCCGTCCTGGGTGACCACTGCCCCGGTGATGGTGCCGTCGGTGCGGACGAGTTCGTCGCAGACGGTGTTGCGGCGCAGGTCGGCGTGGGGTTGTTTGGACAGGGCGATGAGCAGGCGTGCGAGCAGGGCTTGGCCGCCGAAGAGCCCGTCCGGGAGGGGTTCTCCGGCGCGTTCGGTGCCCAGTGGTGGGCGGAGGGTGTCGCGGAGGGCTCCGAGCTTTTCGGCTTTGACGGGTTTGGCCATGATGTGGCGGCCGGTGGCGCTGGCTTGGGGTGCGGAGCCGAAGTAGTCGGGCCACGGGAAGGGCATGAACTTGAAGTCGGTGTCGGCTTCGAGGTAGTCGATGAGCGGTGCGCCGGTGTTGATGAAGGCGTCTTGGAGTTCGGTGGGTGTGCGGTCGCCGACGACGGCGTGGAAGTAGGTGCGGGCGTCGTCGAGGGTGTCGTGGTGGCCTGCGCGTTGGAGTGCGGCGTTGCAGGGGAACCACATGCCGCCGCCGGAGTAGGCGGTGGTGCCTCCGAAGTGGGCGGAGGCTTCGGCCACGATGACCGAGAGCCCTTCTCGGGCGGCGGTGTAGGCGCCGGTGAGGGCGCCTGCGCCGGATCCGATGACGAGGACGTCGCATTCGTCGTTCGGGTCGTGCTTGATCGCCATACCCCGAAGTAGAACACGTTCCAGTTTCTGTGGCGAGGCCCTCTCCTGCCCCGGCTGCGCGCTGATTCAGGGGCGGGTTCGGGTGTTTCCCCGAGTCGCGGTGGTCGCCGGGTCCTTAACGTCGCGGTATGACTACCCAGGTTTCGCGGCTGTCGTGGCCGCTGATCGTGCTTCTCGGGGTGTTCGCCCTGGTGCGGCCGGTGCTGAACATCACCGGCGCCGTGGACGCGCTCGGCAGGCCGCTGGGGCCGGTGCTGGTGACGGTGGTGATCTCGGTGGTCTGGCTCGCGGCGGTGGTGTGGCGACGCAGCGCCCGTCCCGTGCTGACCTTGGCCTGTGCCGGGCTGGTCTACGGGGTGCTGGCGGTGGCGCTGAGCGCGGTGCTCCCACCCCTCCTGCGTGGCGAGCTGATGGGGCCGCTCCCCACGCCCGGTGGGATCGGAGTGGTGATGGTGCTGCTGGCCAACGCGGTGTGGGGCGCGACCGTCGGCCTGGTGGCCTTGGCCGTGCGGTCGTGGTGGCAACCGAATGGCCGGTAGGTCGGCTTCTCGGTCGTGGGCCGGGTTGATGCACGGGCAGCCGTGGTCGGCTCCTTCCAGGTTCCTGGAGCCGGCGCTGGGGCGGTTGCTTCTTCGAGATCCTGCTAAAGATCTGCGGGAGCGGCCCGGGTCGGCGCTGGATGTGGGGCGGGTGATGGGTTGGCGTTGCTGCCCGCGCTGGGTGGTCAGCGGTTTCGGGTGGGTGTGGTGGAGCCGAGCGCGGCGTTGCAGTCGCTGTGCGAGGCCGACAAGCGGGAGGTGTTGAGCTGGCTCTGCGGGCATGCGTCGCGGTTGGTGCTGGTGGAGTTCGACGTGCCGGAGGTCGCCGACGTGTGGGATCCGGTGTGGTTCTTCGGTTGCGTGGCTCGGGTGGAGCGGGTTTGCGGGAGTGCGGCGCGGATCGGGATCTGGTGGGTGTGGGATTCGTGCTGCCGGTGGTCCTGGGCAAGTTCTCCGCCACTGCCCCACCGGCCAATCACGAGGTGTCGATCGCGCGGTGGCGGGAGTTGCTGGGTGAGGCGGGGTTCGGGGGTATCCGGGTGCGTCTTGTGGCCGATTACTGGTGGCGTCCGGCCTGTGCGGTGGAGGCGATCGGGTCGAGTTGAGCTCGCCGTGCCGGTGGCGGTTCTAGGCTCCTGGTGTGGCGGGAGACGACGGTCTGGATGCGTTGGTGGCCGAGCAGGTCGCCTACTACCGGGCGGTGTCCGGTGAGTACGGGGATTACGGGGCGATGCCGGGTGTGTCGGCGCTCGGTGAGGTCATCGAGGAGTTCGCGCCGGCCGGGCGGGTGTTGGAGCTGGCGTGCGGGCCGGGTGTGTGGACTCCGCTGCTGGCGCGGCACGCCGATGAGGTGACGGCGGTGGATGCGTCTCCGGAGATGCTGGCCCGGGCCGCTGCGCGGGTGGGTGAGCGGGTCCGGTGGGTGCGGGCCGATGTGTTCGGGTGGCGGCCGGATCGGGTGTTCGACGTGGTGTTCTTCGGGTTCTGGTTGTCGCACGTGCCGCGGGAGCGGTTCGCGCAGTTCTGGGCGGTGG
>NZ_SMLA01000093.1:0-10397 GCF_004349225.1 Saccharopolyspora karakumensis | reverse complement strand
CGTCCATCGTGGTCGCCGGGGAGGGGGACGTGCTGCCTCGGCGGATCGCGGGGTGGCCTCCGGTGATGAAGAACGGGATGGGTTCGGTCACCGGGTGCCCGTGGTTGCCCGGGATGGGGTTGGAGACCAGTTCCGGGTCGGTGAAGCGCCAGCCCCCGTCGCAGTAGGCGACCAGGTCACCGGCTTCCGGACCGAGGCGGAGTTCGGCGGGGTCGTGGACGGACAGCACGCCCTCCGTGGCCTCCGCCAGTTCGCGCATGCGCTGCACGGCCGCGGGGCGCTCGGCGTCGGGACCGGTGAAGTACAGCAGTACCGCGCCCCCGTTCTGGGCGATCTCGGTGCGGCCCGCCAGCAGCGGGTCGGAGTCGAGGACCGGGCGGAGCGAGATCACCCGATGCGGCAGCGACCAGTCCATCGAGTGGTCGGCGAGGACCAGCAGCACGCTGCTCTCCCAGCGCCCGGTGCTGCGCAGGTGGTCGACGAAGCGGCCCACCTGGGCGTCCGCGGAGGCCAGCGCCGCCGTGCGGGCGGCGCGCAGCGTGGTGCCGGTCAGGTCGGTGTGGCCGACGCGGTCGACGTCGCCGAAGTTCGCGAACACGAGGTCCGGATCCGCGCTGTCCACCACGGACACCAGCGCCTCGGCGGTGAACGCGTCCGGTGCGTGGCCGCTGATCGGCACGATCGGCTCCGGCTCCCAGCGGACCGTCGCGCGGGTGCCGAAGATGCCGTGGAGGTACTCCTTGCTCAGCACGCTCCCGGTCACCTTGCCGTGGCCGCGCAGGACTTCCAGCAGCGTCTCGGCCCGCAGATCGGAGGCGCGGTCGAGGGTCCGGACCTGGCCCTCGGCGCGGTCGAACACCGAGTTGGCCGGCACGCCAGTGCGGTCCGGCCGCAGGCCGCTCATCATCATGACGTGGTTCGGGATCGTCTCCATCACCGGCAGCGACCGCGCCGACGGGAACGACGTCCCGCTCTCGCGGAGCTCGTGCAGCCGAGGGGTGAGCTCCGGGCTGATCTCCTCGGGCCGGCACCCGTCGACGACCAGCGCGTAGGCGCGCAGCTGCTTGGCGTCCGCCGCCCAGGCGGCCGGGGACGACGCCGACAGCAGGACGCCGGCACCTGCGGCGCGCAGGAAGCTGCGGCGGTTCAGCGAATTCACCGGATGCCCTCCGAAACCTGGTGCACCTGCTGGCTTCCCGCGGGAACTTCGAACGAGACGGTGCGCTGGGCACCGGTGGACGGCTGGGTGCGGTCCTCCAGCGCGAACCAGTCCATCTGGACGCGCTCCGCGGTGACGTCCAGGACCGAGAAGCCGTGCGAGTCGAAGTCCAGGTGCTTCACGTGCGGGTTGTTCGCGCGGATCGCCGACTCCACCGCCGGCGAGGCGGTGCGCGGCGGGACGCGCAGGATGTCGTCGAGGTTGTCGCTCGTCACGGAGGTGCACACGAGCTCGGTGCCCACCGAGTTGCGGTCCAGCGGGTAGGTCGCGGGTGAGAAGGGCAGTTCGGCCGCCCACGCCGAGTGGATGTCGCCGGTGAGGAAGACGGTGTCGGTGATCCCCCGCTCGTGCAGCACGCCGAGGACCTCGTCGCGGTCGGCGGTGTACCCGTCCCACTGGTCGACGTTGTAGGGCAGCCCCTCGACCTCCGGTGTGCCGGTGAGCTCGCCGATCGCGCGGCGCTCCTCGATCGACAGCGTCGAGGGGAACCGCACCGGCGCGATCATCACCGGGTTGCCGATCAACTTCCACTGGGCGGTGGAGTTCGCGAGACCATCGGTCAGCCAGCGCATCTGCTCGTCGCCGGTGATGGTGCGCGCCGGATCGCCGATCCCCGGGTCCAGCGGCGTGGCGACCTGCTGACTCCGGTAGCTGCGCAGGTCCAACATGGACAGTTCGGCCAGCGCGCCGAACCGCAGCCGCCGGTGCAGGACGCCGCCGGGTTCGTAGCGCACCGGCATCCACTCGGCGTAGGCGCGCTGCGAGGCCGCCCTGCGATCGGCCCAGGAGCCTTCGGCACCCTCGGTGTGGTTCTCGGCTCCACCCGACCACGCGTCGTTGGCGGATTCGTGATCGTCCCAGGTGACCACGAACGGCACCGAGGCGTGCAGATCGGCCAGGTCGGGGTCGGTCTTGTACTGGGCGTGGCGGCGCCGGTAGTGCCCCAGGTCCGTCATCTCCACCGGCGGGTCGTGCGGGCGGACCACGACGTCGCGGGCCTGGTACTCGCCGGGCGCGTACTCGTACAGGTAGTCGCCGAGGTGGAGCACCGCGTCGAGGTCGCCGCGCGCGGCGAGGTGGCGGTAGGCGGCGAAGTGCCCGGCCTGCCAGTTCGAGCAGGACACCACACCGAATCGCAGCCGCTGCAGCGCCGCGTCCGCCGCGGGTGCCGTGCGGGTGCGACCGGTCCGCGACACCTCGCCCAGCGCCCGGAAGCGGTACCAGAGCCACTGCCCGGCGGGAAGACCCGCGACGTCGACCTTGACCGTGTGGTCGCGCCGCGCCCCGGTGATCAGCGAGCCGCGCGCGACCACGTTCGCGAAACCCTCGTCGGCGGCGACCTCCCAGTCCACCGCGCAGGCCGCGCCGAGGCCGGAACCGGGCAGCGCGTCCGGCTCCGGGGTGACCCGCGTCCACAGCACCACGCCGTCCGGGTTCGGGTCGCCGGAAGCGATGCCGTGGGCGAAAACCGACCCCGAGGCGGATGCGGTGGCGGCCAGCCCACCGATGCTCATCGCACCGGCGAGCACCCCACCGGCCTTGATCAACGACCGACGGCGGATCTGCGACATGATCCGAAAAATGTCACCCCGACGAGCGCGTGTACACCCGTTCGGAGGAACGTTATCGTCCTGTTCACAGACCCGCCGCTTGATCGACAACTCCCCCGACGAGGCACCGAGCGGTCACTCCAGGACCGCGGTGGCCTCGATCTCGACGAGGTGCTCCGGGACGTCGAGCGCGACGATGCCGAACAAGGAGGCCGGGGGCACGGGCGCGGTGCCGAGAGCCTCCGCCGCTCGGACGATCCCGTCGAGGACCTGGGGCATCTTGTCCGGGGTCCAGTCCACGACGTGGAAGGTCAGCTTCGCGACGTCGTCGAAGGTGCCGCCGGCCGCCTCGAGCGCTTTTCCGACGTTGAGGTAGCACTGCACGATCTGCCCGGCGAGATCGCCCTCCGCGACCGCCGCGCCGTCGGCGTCCCAGGAGACCTGGCCGGAGAGGTGCACCAGCCTCGTTCCCGTCGCGATCGAGACGTGCCGGTAGATGTCGACCTCGGGCAGTCCGGGCGCGTTGGTCAGGGTGATGGCCATTGCAGCCTCCTCGCTCTCTTGTGGTTACTGGGGAACCGTAGGAGAGTGAGCGATGACGTGGAAGAACGCACTTTTTCGTTACTGAGGAACCTCATGGTGACCAAGCAGGTCAGCGGCTCGGCGGACGAAGCCGATCTGCGGCGGGCGGATTCGCTGGCGCGGGAGATCTTCTCCGACGTCGCCAACAAGTGGGCGCTGCTGATCATCGAGGCGCTCGGCGTTCGGACCCTGCGGTTCAGCGAGCTGCGGACCGAGGTGGAGGGCATCAGCCACAAGATGCTCACCCAGAACCTGCGCATGCTGGAGCGCAACGGCCTCGCCGAGCGGACCGCGCACCCCACCGTGCCACCGCGCGTCGAGTACACCCTCACCGGGCCGGGCCGGGGTCTGCTGGCGACCGTCGACGCCATGTGCGAGTGGACCCACCGCCACATCACCGACATCGACGAGGCTCGTCGCCGCTTCGGCGGCTGAGGGCGTCGGCGGAGGCCCTCCGTCCACTTCACAGCGGCGTTTGCGTGGCTGAAATGCCTGGTCACGGGGCACATGGTGCGGACTTCTCACCCGGTGAACGCAAACGCTTGTGCATGAGACTCAGGCCACAGTACATTCCTCGCGATCTGGACAGCGGAGCGAACGAGGGAGGACCCGTGGTCGGCATCGAGGAGGTCGCGCGGCGAGCCGGCGTCTCGCCGTCGACGGTGTCGCGCGCGCTGCGCGGGCGCTCCGGGGTGTCGGACCGCACGCGTCAGCGCATCGCCGAGCTGGCCGCCGAACTCGACTACTCGGTCTCCCGCTCGGCGTCCGGATTGGCGACCGGGCGCACGCTCTGCATCGGCGTCGTCGTCCCGTTCGTGTGGCGGTGGTTCTTCGGGCAGATCATCGGCGGCGCCGAGCAGGTCCTGCGGGCCGCCGGCTACGACCTGATGCTCTACACCGCCGGCGACGTCGAATCCCGCGAGCGGTTCTTCCGCGAACTGCCGGTCCGCGGGCGGGTGGACGCGGTGCTGGTGCTCTCGATGGACCTCACCGAGCAGGAAGCCGACCGGCTGCGCGGGCTGGACATGCCGCTGGGCCTGGTCGGGCACGACGCCGAGGGGTTCAGCTCGGTGCACATCGACGACCGGCTCGGCACCCGGCTGGCCGTGCAGCACCTGATCAACCTCGGCCATCGCGACATCGCGATGATCCAGGGACTGGAACCGAAACCGCTGGGCGCCATCGCACCGATCATCCGCCGCGAGGCGTTCCTGCAGACCCTCCACGACAACGGCGTCGAACAGCGCCCCGAGTGGATGGTTCCCGGCGAGTTCTCCATCGCGGGCGGCGAGCGCGCGATGGACCGACTGCTCGCCGAAAGTCACCAGCCCACCGCCGTTTTCGCCTACGCCGACGAGCTCGCCATGGGCGCGTTGCGCTCGCTGCGCCGGCACGGGCGGTCGACGCCGGAGGACATGTCGATCGTGGGTTTCGACGACCACGAGATGAGCGGGTACGTGGACCTGACCACCGTGGCCCAGCCGGTGCGCGCCCAAGGGGCCACGGCCGCGCGATTGTTGATCGACCAATTGGAATCGAACTCCCGTGACAGCACCGTCGTACCTGTTCCGATCGAACTCGTGGTGCGAGGCTCAACAGCTCCTCCGCGCAGCAGCGCGGAATTGTGAGGAGATGAAGAAGGAGGCTGGTAAGCGCAGGTGAGAACCTGCGGTTCGCTGGCGATCTGAAATCGGGCGCATCGCGCCCGGCGCAATTCCACGAATCGAAGACCGAACGACCGCACGATGCCACTGGATCGATCCGGTGCATCGCGCGGCGGAGCCCCGTGCGCTCGATGAGTCCTCAATGGAGAGTGACATGAGACAGAGAAACCGGTTAGCGATCGCCGCGGTGCTGACGTGCACCGCCGCACTGACCGCCGGCTGCGGCGGTTCGGCCACCAACGAGCCCTCGGCGGCGCTCGAAGGCCGCGGCCCGATCACCTTCGTGGCGGGCAAGGACGAGGAGAGCGTCAACCCCAAGATCGTCGAGGCGTGGAACAAGGCGCACCCCGACGAGCAGGTCCGCTTCATCGAGCTCTCCTCCTCCGCCGACGACCAGCGCCAGCAGATGGTGCAGAACGCGCAGACCAAGTCCGACGCGTTCACCGTGCTCGACCTCGACAACGTCTGGACCGCGGAGTTCGCCGCGAACCGCTGGATCACCGCACTTCCCGAGGAGCAGTTCGGCATCGACCAGTTCGTGCCGACCACCGTCGAGACCTCGCTGTACCGCGACCGCCTCTACGGCGTCCCCGCCACGTCCGACGGCGCGATGCTCTACTTCCGCGAGGACCTGCTGGCCAAGGCCGGTGCGCAGCCCCCGACGACGTGGGACGAGATGCGCCAGGTCTGCGACAAGGTGCTCGCCCTGCCGGAGGCCGCCGGGATGTCCTGCTTCGCCGGGCAGTACGAGAAGTACGAGGGGCTCACGGTCAACTTCGCCGAGGCCGTGCACGGCGCCGGCGGCGTGATCACCGACCCGAGCGGCAAGCCCAACGTCAACACCCCCGAGGCCAAGCGCGGCCTGGACGCGCTCATCGGGGGATTCCGCTCCGGGATGATCCCGCGCGAGGCGATCACCTTCAAGGAGACCGAGACGCGCCGCGCCTTCATGGAAGGCAAGATCGTGTTCAGCCGCGCCTGGCCGAACCAGTACTCGCACTCGGCCAAGACCGACGGTTCTTCCGGCGTGGCGGGCAAGTTCGGCGTCGCGCCGCTGCCCGGCGTCGCCGGACCCGGCGTGTCCAGCCTCGGCGGGCACAGCCTGGCGATCTCCTCGTTCGCCAAGAACAAGGCCACCGCGGTCGACTTCATCAAGTTCGCCACCGCCCCCGAGCAGCAGCGGCTGCGGCTGGACCAGGGTTCGCTGGCCCCGACCCGCACCGCGCTCTACGACGACCCGTCGATGCAGGCCAAGTACCCGTACCTCCCGCTGCTCAAGAGGTCCATCGAGGGCGCCGAGCCGCGTCCGCGGGTGGTCAAGTACGGCGAGGTGACCGATGTGATCCAGGAGCACGTCTACGCGGCGTTGCGCGGTGAGAAGTCCTCCGAGCAGGCGCTGGCCGATCTGCAGGCCCGGCTCCAGGAGCTGACCGGACAGCAGTGAGCGCGCGGGGGCGGCGCCTGTTCGCGGCGCCGCCCCCGGGACTCGGGGAGGTAGATGATGACGACAGAAGTGGAATCCGCCGCCGCGCCCGCGTCCGGGCGCCTCGCGGCGCGCGATCGCCGCAGGCGGAGATCGCCCCAGGCAGCGGCCGTCGCGCGACTGGCCGGGATGCTGGTGTCGCCGACGTTGCTGGTGCTCGGTCTGGTGGTGGTCTACCCGATCATCGCTGCGCTGCGGCAGTCGCTGTTCACCGAGGGCCAGGGGGTGGACGCCGAGGGCTTCGTGATCGAGGGCGAGCAGTTCGCCGGACTCGGCAACTACGCCGAGGTGTTCACCGGTCCCGCCGCCGCGCGGTTCTGGAACGCCATGTGGAACACGACGTTCTTCACCACGACGACGGTGGTCTTGGAGGCCGCGCTCGGCGTGGCGATGGCGCTGATCATGCACCGGGCGTTCCGCGGGCGCGGTCTGGTGCGCGCGAGCGTGCTGGTGCCGTGGGCGATCCCGACCGCGGTCTCGGCGCTGCTGTGGCGGTGGATCTTCGCCTCCGACGGCGTGGTCAACGCGATGCTGGGAACGCAGGTGCTCTGGAGCGCCGACGGCGGACCGGCGAAGCTGGCGGTGATCGTGGCCGAGGTGTGGAAGACCGCACCGTTCGTGGGTCTGCTGGTGCTGGCGGGCCTGCAGGTGATCCCGCGCGACGTCTTCGAGGCCGCGCGGGTCGACGGCGCCTCCGCCTGGCAGCGGTTCGCGCACATCACGCTCCCCCTGGTGCGTCCGGCGCTGCTGGTGGCGGTGCTGTTCCGGATGCTCGACTCGCTGCGCATGTTCGACCTGCCGTTCGTGCTGATCGGGCAGCAGAAGGAATCGGTGGAGACGCTGTCGATGCTGGCCTGGCAGGAGGCCACGAATGTGCGCTACGGCGCCGCGGCGGCCTACGCGACGATCATGTTCTGCTACGTCGCCGTCGTCGCCTTCGCCTTCGTCAAGCTGCTGGGCGCGGACCTGCTGGGAGAAGCCCGCTCGCAGGTGAGAACCGCGCGGAGAAACCGGAAGGCGGTGGCGTGATGACCTCTTCGGCCCGTTCTTGGAAGCGCTGGTTGCCGCACGCGGGTGTCGCGGTGATCGTGCTGTACTGCCTGGCCCCGTTCTACTGGATGACCGCCACCGCGTTCCGGCGACCGTCCGACCAGTTCGACCTCAGCCCGCTGCCCGCGGTGTGGTCGCTGGAGAACTTCCGCGCGGTCTTCGCCCCCGACGTGGGGTTCGGCTGGGCGCTGCTGAACAGCTTCGTGGTCGCCTCGGTGACCACGCTGCTGACGCTGGTGATCGGCATGACGACCGCCTACGCGCTGGCGCGGCTGAACTTCCGCGGCAAGAACGCGGTGCTGGCGCTGATCATCGCCTGCTCGATGTTCCCGGGGATCTCGCTGATCGTGCCGCTGCTCAAGCTGTTCACCGACATCGGCTGGATCAACACCTACCAGGCGATGGTGCTGCCGAGCCTGTCGTTCGCGCTGCCGCTGGCGGTGTGGAACCTGACGACGTTCTTCCGCCAGATGCCGGTGGAGCTGGAGCAGGCGGCGATGGTGGACGGGTGCACGCCCGGTCAGGCCTTCCGCAAGGTGATCGTGCCGCTGGCGGCGCCCGGTGTGTTCACCACGGCGATCCTGACCTTCATCATGGCCTGGAACGAGTTCATCATCGCGCTGACCATGGTCAACGAGAAGGAGATGCAGACCGTCACGGTCGCCATCTCGAAGTTCGTCGGCGCGCAGGGGCACGAGCAGCCCTTCGGCACCCAGATGGCGGCGGGCGTGATCGTCACCGTCCCGCTGGTCGTCGCCGTGCTCATCTTCCAGCGCCGCATCATCGCCGGCCTGACCTCGGGCGGGCTCAAATGACCGAAGTGGACTCAATGGGAGACGGAGAACCGTTGCAGCACAAGCACTCCGATGCACTTCCGTGGTGGCGCGACGCGGTGATCTACCAGGTCTACATCCGCAGCTTCGCCGACGGCGACGGCGACGGGATGGGCGACATCGAGGGCATCCGGTCCAAGTTGCCCTACCTGCGGGATCTGGGCGTCGACGCGCTGTGGATCAACCCGTGGTACCGCTCGCCGCAGGCCGACGCGGGTTACGACGTGGCCGACTTCCGCGACATCGACCCGCTCTTCGGCTCCCTCGCCGACGCGGAGAAGCTGATCGCCGACGCGCACGAGCACGGGCTGCGCATCATCCCCGACATCGTGCCCAACCACACCTCCGACCAGCACCGGTGGTTCCAGGACGCGCTGGCCGCCGGGCCGGGAAACCCGGAACGTCAGCGCTACGTCTTCCGGCCCGGTCTGGGCGCCGACGGGGACCAGCCGCCGAACAACTGGCGGTCGGTGTTCGGCGGTCCCGCCTGGACCCGCGTGGCCGACGGGGAGTGGTACCTGCACCTGTTCGCACCCGAGCAACCCGATCTGAACTGGGCCAACCCCGAGGTCCACGACGAGTTCGCCGACGTCCTGCGGTTCTGGTTCGACCGCGGCGCGGACGGCTTCCGCATCGACGTCGCCCACGGCCTGGTCAAGGATCCGGAGTTGCCGGACCTCACCGGCGAACCCGGCGAGCGCCTCGCGCACCCGCACTGGGACCGCGACGAGGTGCACGAGATCTACCGCCGGTGGCGCCGCATCGCCGACGAGTACCCGGGCGAGCGCAAGTTCGTCGCCGAGGCCTGGGCGCCGTCGCCGGAACGGCTCGCCCGGTACCTGCGGCCGGGTGGTCTGCACACCGCGTTCAACTTCGACTTCCTGAAGTGCCCGTGGAGACCGGAGCGGATGCGCGAGGTCATCGACTCGACGATGGCGAGCTTGACCGCCGTGGGCGCACCCCCGACGTGGGTGCTGTCCAACCACGACGTGCCCCGGCACGTGACCCGGTACGGCAGGGAGACCGCGTGGGTGCCGCACGACCAGCGCGCGATCGGCGAGGACGAGCTGGTCCTCGACGAACCGGACCTGGCGCTCGGGACCCGCCGGGCGCGCGCGGCGGCGCTGCTCATGCTCGCGCTGCCCGGCGGCGCCTACGTCTACCAGGGCGAGGAGCTCGGGCTCCCCGAAGTCGAAGACCTCCCCGAGGAGGCCCTGCAGGACCCGATGTGGGAGCGCTCGGGTCGCACCGAGCGAGGTCGAGACGGTTGCCGGGTGCCGCTGCCGTGGTCGGGTTCGACGCCACCGTTCGGCTTCGGCGCCACGGGGTCCGCGGAGCCCTGGCTCCCCCAGCCCGCTGCCTGGCGCGACCGCACCGCCGAGGCGCAGGACGGCGATGCCGCCTCGACCCTGGAGCTCTAC
The DNA here is from genome assembly GCF_004349225.1 of Saccharopolyspora karakumensis. Lineage (NCBI taxonomy): Bacteria > Bacillati > Actinomycetota > Actinomycetes > Pseudonocardiales > Pseudonocardiaceae > Saccharopolyspora > Saccharopolyspora karakumensis. Next base: position 595 of record NZ_SMLA01000093.1, on the reverse strand, counting down.
CGCGCGGCGCTGCGCCTGCGGCGCGAGCTCGACGCGCTGGGCGAAGGCGGGATGCGCTGGCTGGACTCCGCCAGCGGCGTCCTGGCGTTCCACCGCGAACCCGGATTCACCTGCGTGGTCAACATGTCGGGCACTCCCCAGCCGCTCCCCGACCACGACCGGATCCTGCTCACCAGCGACGGCCTGCACGACGACCACCTCCCCACCGACACAGCGGTCTGGCTGGCCGACTGAGAACGTCACGGTCTCAGACCCCGGCAGCACCACCCGGATCACCGCCGTCATCAGGTCCCGGAATACCGCCGTATTCCGTCACCTGATCACGGCGGTTTCCCGGCCACCCGACGACCGCCGTGCTCCGCTACCCCCTGCGGAACGTGACACGCCGTCCACATCCGACGCCCACCAACTCCCTGACCAGATTTCCACTGAAACCCGGGGTCGGGTTTCCACTGAAGCCCGGCACCGGGTTTCCACCGAAGTCCCGGGCCCGGGGTTCCACTGAAGTCCGAGATCGGATTTCCACTGAGACCGAGGGCCGGGCTTCCACTGAAGTCCGGGGTGGGTTCCGTGGGAATCGGGGTCGGGGGTTCGT
>NZ_SMLA01000092.1:0-11370 GCF_004349225.1 Saccharopolyspora karakumensis | reverse complement strand
GTGGTGACATGTCGCCGGAGGAGTTCCGGCGGGTCGGCAAGCAGGTCGTGGACTGGATCGCGGACTACCGGGCGGGGATCGAGTCGTTCCCGGTGCGCTCGCAGGTGGGGCCGGGTGAGGTGCGGGACGCCCTGCCCGCTCACCCACCGGAACGGGGTGAGGGGTTCGACCAGGTCCTGCGGGATCTCGACGAGATCCTGCTGCCGGGGGTGACGCACTGGCAGCACCCGGGTTTCTTCGCCTACTTCCCGGCCAATTCGAGCGGGCCGTCGATCCTCGGTGATCTGCTCTCCAGCGGGCTCGGCGTGCAGGGCATGGTGTGGGCGACGAGCCCGGCCTGCACCGAGCTGGAAACGGTCGTCGTGGACTGGCTGGCCGAACTGCTGGGTCTTCCTGCGCATTTCCGCACCGACGTGGCCGGCGGTGGGGTCATCCAGGACTCCGCGTCCAGCGCTGTGCTCGTCGCGTGCCTGGCCGCGCTGCAGCGGACCGGTGAGGACGTCGCCCGCAGGGGCATCACCCGCCGCCACGCGCTCTACGTCTCCGCGCACACCCACTCGTCGCTGGAGCGGGCGGCGCGGCTGGCCGGGATCGGCGCGGACAACGTGCGGGTGGTCGACACCGACCCGGAAACCCTCGGCATGGACCCGCGCCACCTCGACGAGCTCATCGCCGCGGACGTGGAAGCCGGTGCGGTGCCGACGATGGTGTGCGCGACGATCGGCACCACCTCGACCACCGCGATCGACCCCGTGCGCGAGATCGGCGAGGTCTGCCGGAGGCGCGGGGTCTGGCTGCACGTCGACGCCGCCTACGCCGGAGTCGCCGCGGTGTGCCCGGAGCTGCGCTGGATCAACGACGGGGTCGCCGAGTTCGCCGACTCCTACTGCACGAACCCGCACAAGTGGCTGCTGACCAACTTCGACTGCAGCGCCCTGTGGCTGGCCGACCGGGCTCCGATGATCGAGGCGTTGTCGATCCTGCCGGAGTACCTGCGCAACGAGGCCAGCGAGTCCGGTGAGGTGATCGACTACCGGGACTGGCAGGTCCCGCTCGGCCGCAGGTTCCGCTCGCTGAAGCTGTGGTCGGTGCTGCGCTGGTACGGCGCCGAAGGGCTGCGCGCGCACATCCGCGACACCGTCGCGCTGGCCCAGGAGTTCGCCGGATGGGTGCGCGACGACCCCGATTTCGAGCTGCTGGAACCGCATCCGTTCGCGCTGGTCTGCTTCCGGCCGTGCTACCCGGGCCTCCCGGTGGACGAGGCCAACGAGCGCACGCACCGGGTGATGAACGCGCTCAACGACTCCGGTGACCTCTACCTCACCCACACCAAGATCGGTGGGCGAACTCTGCTGCGACTGGCCATCGGCTCACCGGTGACCGAGCGCAGGCACGTCGCAGCAGCCTGGGAACGAATCCGCCGAGCCGTCTAGACGCGGGCGGGTTCGCGGGTTTCGGTGCGGGTGCCGAGGACGCACGCGGTCGTCGCCAGGGCGATGCCGAGAACCACTGCGACCGAAGGGGTTTCGCCGAGCATCGGCCAGGCGAGCACGGCGGTGAACGGTGGTACGGCGCTGAACAGGGCGCTCGCCCGCGCCGCGCCGCCGACCGCCACCGCCCGCAGGTAGCAGCTCACGCCCAGCACCGACCCGGTGATCACCAGCCACAGCACGGAGATCCCGGCCTGCGCCCACTGCGTGACGTGGCCGTGCTCGACCAGCGCGAGCACCCCGATCACCAGCGCCGCGGTCGCGGTCTGCACGGCCGCGCCGGAGCGCAGGTCGATGCCGCCGCAGTAGCGCTGCTGGTAGAGGCCGCCCGCCGAGAAGCCCAGCAGCCCGATCAGCGTGAGCAGGATCGCCGGGTTCCACTCGCCCTCGGCCGCGACCTGCCCGCCCAGGGTGACCAGCACCGCCAGCACGCCGAGCACCAGGCCGAGGAGCCGCCACCGGCTCAGCCGCTCCCGCAGCAGCACTGCCGCCAGCGAGGCCGTGAGCACCGGGTTCATCGAGATCACCAGGGCCGTCACCGAGGCGTGCACCCCGGCGGCCATGCCGCCGTAGCACCCGCCGAACTGCATCGCGTGCGTCAGCAGACCGGCCGCCGCGCTGTGCCCGAGATCGCCGCCGGTCGGCCAGGCGGCCCGGCGCACCAGCGCGATCGCCGTGAGCACCGCGGCAGCCAGCGCCAGGCGCACGGCGGTCAGCAGGAACGGCGGCGCGGCGGCGACCCCCAGAGCTCCGGTCGGGTATCCGCTGGCCCAGAAGAAGACGACGGGTGCGGCGAGCGAGAGCGGGATCGACCGCGACGTGTGCATGCTCAGGAGAATTCCGGGCCTGCTCAGCCACGTCCAACAACGATAAGCGATCGCGATCGATCGCGGTTCCTGATCGGTCTAGGCTGGAGGGCATGAGTGCAGTGCTCGACGTCGTCGCGCTGCGCAGCCTGGTGGCCGTCGCCGACTGCGGCGGGTTCCACCGGGCAGCTGCGGCGCTGTACCTGACGCAGTCCGCGATCAGCCAGCACCTGCGCAAGCTCGAACGCGCGCTGGACCGCAAGCTCGTCGTCCGCGAGGGCAGGCACGCCCGGTTCACCGCCGACGGCGAGCTCCTGCTCGCCGAGGCCCGCCGCATCCTCGACGTCCACGACGAGGCGGTGCGCCGGCTCGGCGCCGAAGGGCGCGGCACGCTGGTGTTCGGCTCCACCGAGCACGCCGCCGACCGGCTGCTGCCCGAGCTGGCCTCGGGGATGCGCACGGCGTTCCCGGACCGCGAGATCCGCTTCCGGCTGGACCGCACGGCGCGGCTCGCCGACTCGGTCGACCGCGGCAGCATCGACATCGCGCTGCTCATCGACGACACCGTCTGCTCCCGCAGCATCGACGCAGGTCGTTTCCGGCTGGAGTGGTTCTCCGCCCCGGACTGGCAGCCGCCCCCCGAGGACCGGCCGCTGCCGATGGTCGTGTTCGACCAGCCCTGCACGCTGCGCAGGCACGCGATCGAGGCGATGGACGCCCTCGGCAGGGGACCGGACCTGGTCTGCGAAGCGGCCGACCTCTCCGGCGTGCTCGCCGCGACGCGCGCCGGCCTCGGCGTGACGCTGCTGCCCTCGACCAAGACCCGGCCGGTCGGGCTGATCGAGCGCCGCGACCTGCCGCGCCTGGACCCCGTTCAACTCCGGGTGCGCGCCAGGCCGGGCCTGCCCGTGGACGTCGCCGAAGTCGCCGCGCACGTCGTCCGCGACGTCCTCGCGGAGGTCGCGTGAGCAGTCCGGGCGGACCCGGACTGCCCGCTGGGATCGCCACCTCCGGTGGTCGAGGTCTCCCGCTGATCAGGCGGGCAGGTGGACGCGCCTGTGGAGTCGGTCTCCGATGTCGCTGGAGGCGTTGTCCAGGAGCTTGTGGGCGAGTTCGAAGAGGGCTCGGGCGATGGCGATCTCGTCGCCGATCTGCGGTACCTCGGGGTCGTCGGGGTGCCTGCGGGCCGTGCCGTGGCCGTGCAGCGCTTGCCCGGCGGGAGTGGTGAACCCGACGTCCGCGGTCGTCTTCGCCCCTGCCTCCACGACCTGCAGGTTCAACGTGATCGAGTGCGTCTCGTTCATGGTGGCCTCCTTGACGCAGCATCGAGCCGGAGCACTGTGCTCACCCGACCGGGTACCCCCGATTGCGCCGGTTGAAAGCGGCATCAGCCGACAGGACGAGCCCGCAGATCACGCAACGTGATCGATTTCACCAGGTTTGACCTCGGACCGTAGATCAGGCAAGGATGACCGTCGCCGACAGTGCAGGAACCCGGTGCGAATCCGGGACGGTCCCGCCACTGTGACCGGGGAGTGGTCCCCACCCATCGCCACGGCTGTCACCAGCTGGAAGGCGGGGGAACCACGTCGATCCGGGAGTCAGGACACTGCGCGCCGGCCCCGTGCCGCGAACCCGCGGCGCGCGGCCACCGAACCCCGGGCGGGAGAACCCAGGAGGTCGGATATCCCATGAGTCGGGATGCCGAAGTGAGCCGGCACACCACCGGTTGGGGCGCGCGCGAGCGCCGGAAGTCAGCGGTCCTGCTGGCCGCGATCGGAGCACTGCACCTCGCGGGATGGGGTGCCTACCTGCTGCACGAGCAGGCGTTCAGCGCCGCCGGAGGCCTCGCCGCGGCCGGCACCACCGCGTACCTGCTCGGCCTGCGGCACGGCTTCGACGCCGACCACGTCGCCGTCATCGACGACGCCACCCGGCTGCTGATGCAGCGCGGCAGGCGTCCGGTGTCCACCGGCATGTGGTTCGCCCTCGGCCACGCCAGCGTCGTCATGCTGCTGGCCTGCGCGGTCGCGTTCATCGCCGGACCCGCCGCCCAGCAGTGGGCCGAGCAGACCGGCGTGCGCATGGCCACCGCCGTCGACCTGATCGTGGTCGCCGTGCTGACCGCCCTCGCCGTGCTCAACGCGCTCGTGCTGCGCGACGCGTGGCGGCTGCTGCGCCGCGCCCGCAGCGGCGCCATCGACGAAGCCGAGGTCGAGATCGTCCTCGGGCGCCGCGGCCTGCTCGCACGCCTGCTGCGCGGCCGGATGCAGGGCGTGGCCCGGTCCTGGCACCTGTTCGGCATCGGCCTGCTGTTCGGCCTCGGCATGCAGACCGCGACCGAGATCACCGTCCTGGCGATGGTCACCCCCGGCGCGAACCTGTCGGCCATCGCCGTGCTGAGCCTGCCGCTGCTGTTCGCCGCCGGAATGTGCACAGTGGACAGCGTGGACGGAATCCTGATGTCCCGCGCCTACACCTGGTCCCTGGCCCGGCCGCTGCGGCGGCTGTGGGTCAACGTCACCACCACCGCGCTGACCGTGGGGCTCGCCGCGCTGGTCGCCTTCGTCGTGCTCTGCGGAGTCCTGGCCGAATCCGGCCTGGACTTCCTCGGCGGGGTCGCCGCGATCGCGGACCAGTTCGAGCTGCTCGGATACCTGACCCTGGGCCTGTTCCTGCTGGTCTGGGGCGGTGCGGCGGCGTGGTGGCGGTTCACCGCCCGCAAAAGCGCGGAAATCGCATAGGAAACAGGAACGACCATGAGGCGCACAGTCCACCCGATCGAGACCGAGTCCTACCGGATCATGCGGTCACGAGCCGACTTCGACCGGTTCGAACCGCTGACCCGGGAGGTCGTCGAACGCGTCGTGCACACCACCGCCGACCCCAGCTGGACCGGCGAGGTCGTCGCGGACGAAGCCGCGCTGCGGCAAGGCCGCGACGCCCTGCTCGCGGGTGCGCCGCTGATCACCGACGTGCGCATGGTCGCCTCCGGCATCACCGCCCGCGAGGTCGGCATCGGCCTGGACTTCCCGGGCGTCACCGAGCTCGCCGCCGCCGAAGGGCTCACCCGCTCCGCGGCCGGGATGCGGCTCGCGGCGGCCGAACACCCGCGCGGCGCGGTGTGGGCCGTCGGCAACGCCCCCACCGCGCTCCTCGAACTGCTCCGGCTCGCCGAGAACGGCGAACTGGAACCGGCGCTGATCGTCGGAGTCCCGGTCGGCTTCGTCGGCGCCGTGGACAGCAAGGCCGCACTGCGGCGCAGCGGCCTACCGGCCGTGAGCACCCTGACCGAACGTGGTGGGGCGGCGATCGCCGCCGCCGCCATCAACGCCCTGCTCTACTGGGCAGAACCTGGAGGTAACCGGTGACCGAACCGCTGCTGGTCGTGGGCCACGGCACGGTGGACGAACGAGGCGTCGCGCAGTTCCACGCCTTCCTCGAACGGCTCAAGGCCCGGATGTCTGCAGCCGGCGTCGACAGCTCGGGCGGGTTCATCGAGCTGTCCGCCCCCGCGGTCACCGAAGCCTGGACCGAACTGACCGACAAGGGCCACCGCCGGATGGCCGCGGTGCCGCTGGTGCTGGTCGCCGCCGGGCACGGCAAGGGAGACATCCCCGCCGCGCTGGAACGCGAAGTCCGCCGCCACCCGGGCACGTCCTTCGTCTTCGGGCGCCCGCTCGGCCCGCACCCGATCCTGCTGGAGCTGCTCGCCGAGCGGATCGCCGAGCAGGTCCCGCGCGACGAATGGGCCGACACGGCAGTGGTTCTCGTGGGCCGCGGCTCGACCGACCCCGACGCCAACGCCGAGGTGTGCAAGGTCTCACGCCTCTTGCAGGAGACCTGCGGTTTCGAGACGGTTGAGACCGCGTTCATCTCCCTGGCATCGCCGGACGTCCCTGGCGGGCTGGACCGGGCTCGCAAGCTCGGGGCCAAGCGCGTCGTGGTGGCCCCGTACTTCCTGTTCGACGGCGTGCTGCCGCAGCGCGTCGTGACGCAGGCGCGCGAGTGGGCCCAGACCGCACCGGAGCTCCCGCTCCACGTCGCCGGATACCTGGGAGACTGCGACGCCCTGGTCGACCTCGTCGTGGAGCGATACCACGAGGCCCTGCACGGCGACATCCGGATGAACTGCGACACCTGCGCGTACCGGGTGCTGCTGCCGGGTTTCGAGGACAAACTGGGTGCACCGCAGACGCCGCACCACCACCCTGACGACCCGACCGGGCACGGTCACGCACACGGACACGCACATGGCCACTCAAACGGATAACCACTACCTCGCCGGACTCGACCTCGCCGGTCGCCGCGTGGTCGTGGTCGGTGCCGGACCCGTCGCGCAGCGGCGGCTTCCCCGGCTGATCAACGCCGGCGCGGCCGTCGAGGTGATCGCCCCGCAGGCGACGCCCGCGGTGGAAGCGCTGGCCGACTCCGGCGAGATCACCTGGAGCCGCCGCGACTACCGCGACGGCGACCTCGACGGCGCCTGGTACGCCGTCGCGGCGACCTCGTCCGACGAGGTCAACGCCGCCGTCGGAGCCGAGGCCGAACGCGACCGGGTGTTCTGCGTCCGCTCCGACAACGCCACCGAGGGCAGCGCGGTCACCCCCGCCGTCGCCGAGCACGACGGGCTGCTGCTCGGCGTGCTGGCGGGCGGAAAACCGCGCCGCAGCGCCGGAATTCGCGACGCGTTGCTGGAAGCGATGCAGGCGGGCGTGGTCGACGAGCACCCCGAGCCGCACGCCCCCGGCGTCGCGCTGATCGGCGGCGGTCCCGGTGCTCCGGACCTGATCACGGTGCGCGGACGGCGGCTGCTGGCCAAGGCCGACGTGGTCATCACCGACCACCTGGCGCCCCGCGAGCTGCTGGAGGAGCTGGGCTCGCACGTCGAGGTCATCGACGCTTCGAAGATCCCCTACGGGCGGTCGGCGAGCCAATCGGTGATCAACGAGACGCTGATCGAGAAGGTCCGCGCGGGCAAGTTCGTCGCCCGGCTCAAGGGCGGTGACCCGTACGTGTTCGGGCGCGGCTTCGAAGAGCTGCTGGCCTGCGCGGAAGCCGGTGTGCCCGTGACCGTGGTGCCGGGCATCACCAGCGCCTTCTCGGCGCCCGCGATGGCCGACGTGCCGGTGACCCACCGGGGCGTGGCGCACGAGGCGGTCGTGGTCTCCGGCCACGTCGCCCCGGACGATGAGCGGTCCCTGGTGGACTGGGAGGCCCTGGCCCGGCTGCGCGGCACGCTCGTGCTGCTCATGGCGGTCCAGCGCATCGAGGCGTTCGCCGAGGTCCTGATCAAGAACGGCCGACCGGCCGACACCCCGGTCGCGGTCGTCCAGGAAGCCACTACCGGAACCCAGCGCTCCGTGAAGACCACCCTGGCCCAGGTCGCCGAAGACGTCCGGACCCACGACATCAAACCCCCGGCGGTCGTGGTCATAGGCCCGGTAGCAGGCCTCAAACCCTGACCCACCGACCTCGAAGTGCCCCTGGCGAGCAACCTGCTCCCAGGGGCACTTCCCGTCGCGCGGTCCTCACCAGGCGCACCGGATTTCAGTGGATATCAGCCCCCCGATTTCCACTGAGATCCGGTCCCTGACTTCCACTGGAATCGGGACCGGGCGACGTGAGGGCAGCGACGCGAACGCGGACGGTCCCGATTTCTCGAGGTCGTCCGCGTTCGCGCGATGCGGGGTCAGCGAGGGGAGTTGGAGCGGCGAGCGCGCTGCGGGGCGCCCGTGCGGCCGCCCGACGTTCCGCGGCGGTTGCGGTTCGCGTTGCCGCCCGAGCTGCTGCCACCGTGGTTGCCGCGGCGGGACGGTTCGGTCCCGCGCGGAGCGCGCTGCGGACGGTGCTCGCCGCGCGACTTCGCGGGCTTCTGCTGCTGGCGCTGCGGCGCGGCCAACGGCGTGCCGGACGGTTCGCGGGCTCCGGTGACGCTCGCGAGTTCGGCGTCCTGCGGCCGGACCTCGGTCGTGATGGCCTTGACCCCGGCCTGGTTCGCCATGGCGCGGAACGCCTGCTTCTGGTCGTCGGTCACCAGCGTCACCACCGTGCCGCTGGAACCCGCGCGCGCGGTGCGGCCGGCGCGGTGCAGGTAGTCCTTCGGGTCGGCCGGCGGCTCGACGTGCACCACCAGGCTCACATCGTCGATGTGGATGCCGCGCGCCGCGACGTTGGTGGCCACCAGCGTGCTGGTCGAGGCGTTCTTGAACTCGTCGAGGATGCGGGTGCGGGCGTTCTGCGCCTTCCCGCCGTGCAGCGCACCGGCTTCCACGCCGACGGCGCGCAGCTTCTTGGCGAGCCGGTCCGCGTGGTGCTTGGTGCGCACGAACATGATGGTGCGGCCCTCGCGCGCGGCGATGCGCGCCAGCACGTCCTGCTTGTCGGTCGCCGACACCAGGAACTGGTGGTGCTCCATGCTGTCGACGCTTGCCGACGGCGGCGCCAGCGAGTGCACCACCGGGTCGGTCATGTACCGCTCCACGAGCTTGTCCACGTCACCGTCGAGGGTCGCGGAGAACAGCAGCCGCTGGCCGTCGGAGGGAACCATGTCGAGCAGTTCCCGGACCTGCGGCAGGAATCCCATGTCGGCCATCTGGTCGGCCTCGTCCAGCGCCGTGCGCTCCACCTCGGACAGATCGCAGGTGCCCTGCCGCACGTGGTCGGCCAGCCGGCCCGGAGTCGCGACCAGGACGTCCACGCCGCGTCGCAGCGTGTCGACCTGCCGGTTGAACGAGGTGCCGCCGACGACCTCGCGGACGTACAGGCCCAGCGCCTTGGCCAGCGGCTTGAGCGAATCGGTGACCTGGGTGGCCAGCTCGCGGGTGGGCACCAGCACCAGGCCGCGCGGGCGCATCGGGCGCGCGTTGTCGGTCTGCAGCGCCAGCAGCGGAAGCCCGAACGCCAGCGTCTTGCCGGAACCCGTCTGGCCGCGGCCGAGAACGTCACGTCCCGTCAGCGCGTCCGGGATGGTGGCCGCCTGGATCGGGAACGCCTCCTGCATGCCGCTGTCGTGCAGGGCGCGCACCAGGCGGTTGGGCAGTCCGAGATCGGCGAACGGCGCCGGGTCGACGGCCGTCACCCCGACCTCGTCGAACAGGCTGCGCTTGACCGGCTGCGCCTTGGCCTGCGGACGGCGACGTCGCGGACGTCCCGGCTGGCTGCGGCGTGCGGGCGTGGCAGAAGAAGAAGGCACGAAAAGTACTCCCCGGAGGTAGGCACGTCACGGGGAGAGCTTCGCGGGTCTTTCCGCGGGCGATCACGAGGACGAGCCCGGCGCGATACCGCGCCGATGGGTGGGCGAACGCGGCGGACGCCGCTCGCATTGCGGCCGAGTGCCAGCCGCAGACAGCCCGCAGTCTATCGGACCGAACCCGACGTCCGGGGGACAGGCGTCGGGCTGTGCTGTTCGTCTCCTCAGGCCGTGACGACGACGCAGAGCTTGCGGTCGGCCTCGCGCTCCACGCGCAGCCCCGCCCGGGCGGCGACGTCCAGGACGTCCTCGACCGACCGCGGCTCCTCCGGTGCGCAGGCCAGCGCCCGCGCCAGCCTGCCCTTGTGGGACTTGTTGTGGTGGCTGACGACCTTGCGCTTGCCCGAAGCGTCCTCGGACAGCACCCGCACTTCGACGGCACCGCTGACCTTCGCCAGCGCCGCGTAGGCGCCCGAGCGCAGGTCCACCACGAGCCCGTCGGCCGCGGCCAGCACGGGTTCCAGCACCGGGCGCCACACGCTGCGCAGCGTTCCCAGCCCGGGCAGCGAACCTCCGCCGGAGAGCCGGTAGGCGGGGATCGAGTCGGTTCCGCGCACCAGCCCGAACAGCGCCGAGGCCACCGCCAGCCGCCCATCGGCCTGCTTGCGCTGGGCGGGCTCCAGGGACCGGATGTCCAGGGCGTCGTAGAGCACACCGGTGTAGCGCTCCAGCGCGGGAGCGGTGGGGGAGGACCACAGCTCGGCGTTGCGCTCCACCTCGTCGACCTGCCGCTCGGAAATCCCCAGGACCTCGAGGCTTCGCGGCACGTCACCGGCCACAGTGGACAGCGCGTCGACGAGCTCGCGGCGGGTCTCGTTCAGCTCCGGGTGCGACATCCCGGCCAGCTCCAGCGGAGCGCCGTCCCCACCAGCAGCCTTGGTCTCCGAAGGAGGAAGCAGAACCAACACGCCCACCAGGGTAAGCGGTCACGCGGCCACCCCGGACCGGACACCCAGCGCCGCCGCGACCTCGGCGATGACCTCGTCCACCCGATCGCGGAGCCGGTCGTTGGTCACGACGATCACCGTCCACCCCAAGGCTCTGAGCCGATCGCGCCGAACGCGGTCGTGCTCGGCCTGGGCCGGATCCGCGTGCCGGCCTCGGTCGTACTCGACGGCGACCTTCGCCTCCTCGAAGGCGAGGTCCAGCCGGGCGACGAAGCGATCCCCGTCGAAGACCTCCGGCTGCGGCACGGGATGCGTCCCGCGCAGCACGAGCTCGACCCGCAGGACCGACTCGGGAACCGATTCGGCCCGCCCGTCCCAGTGCGGAATCCGCAGCCGCGCGAGCCTGATGCCGTGGTCGTGCCTGCCGACGAGGAGCCCCGCGATCTCGTCCACCGTGATCACCCCTGCGTGCAGCAGGGCGTCGCAGTGGGCGACCGCACGCGTGATGGACCGCTGCTTGAGCAGGTCGAACGCGATGCGCGGGAACCCGGCCACCCCGACCCCGCGCCACGGCGAGTGCTCGAACTCCCCCACCCGGACCGCCGAACAGCGCGGCCCCTTCCTGCGCATCATCAGGTCGGGATTCGGCCGATCACCTCCACCGGGTCGCCGAACCCGGCGAGGTCCACACCGCGCAACGTCGCGGCCGATCTGCCGGTGATGACCGAGTCCTCGGGGGCGGTCAACGCGGCCGCGGCGCATTTCAGGGCGTGGGTCAGCGGAGTGGTGGGAGTGGTGTAGACGCCGTGGAACACGCGGAGGAAGCGGGCGTAGATCTGTTCATCCGTCAAGGGACCTGAATACGGCCGTACTCGGGTCACCTCCCGATCAGGTGCGTGGTGCGGGGAGGGGTGTGGGTTTGCGGTGTTGGAGGA
>NZ_SMLA01000091.1:0-11430 GCF_004349225.1 Saccharopolyspora karakumensis | reverse complement strand
CAGCGGGAAGTGGGAGGGAGACGGTCAGGAGAGGGCTCGGAGGACGTCCTGGACCAGGTCGTCGGGGTTCTCGCAGCCTGCTGAGAAGCGGACGAAGCCTTCGGGGACCGGGTCGCCCCACTGGGCCCGGCGGTCGGCCGTGCTGTGCAGGCCGCCGAAGCTGGTGGCCGCGACGACCAACCGGCTCTTCGCGATGAAGGCCTGGACCGCGTCGGCGTCGGCGAGTTCGAAGCGGAAGACCCCGCCGAAGCGGCGCATCTGCCGGCTCGCCAGCTCGTGCGCCGGGTCCTGCGACCAGCCCGGCCAGCGCAGGCCGGTCACCGCCGGGTGGTCGGCGAGGGCGTCGACGAGCGCGGCGGCGTTCTCGGCCTGCCGGGACAGCCGCAGGTCGAGAGTTCCCATGCTGCGGTGCGCCAGCCACGTCTCGAACGGCCCGGGGATCGCACCGGACAGCGCACGCGCGCGCAGCAGGCGGTTCGCGAGCTCCTCGTCGCGGACCGACACGTGCCCGAGCAGGATGTCGCTGTGCCCGGACAGGGCCTTGGTGTCGCTGGCGATGACGATGTCCGCGCCGAGCTCCAGCGGACGCTGCCCCAGCGGTGTCGCGGTCGTGTTGTCGACCGCCAGCAGCGCACCGGCCGCGTGGGCGCGCTCGGCCAGCTCGGCGATGTCGCAGACGTCCCCGCCCGGGTTCGACGGCGTTTCCAGCAGCACCAGCCGCGCGCCCTCGAAGACCTCGTCGGTCCACGGGCCGGGGGTGGGGATCTCGCGCACGTCCAGACCGAGCTCGGTCAGCTCGTCGCCGACGAACTGCCGCGACGCGTAGTAGCCGTCCGAGGGCAGCACCAGCTTGTCGCCCGTCCGCAGCACCGAGCGCAGCACGGTGCTGATCGCCGCCATGCCCGAGGGCAGCAGCACGCAGCGCCCGCCGTCGAGCTCGCCGATCGCCGATTCGAGCCCGCGCCAGGTGGGATTGCCCGCGCGGCCGTAGAAATCACCGCTGGGGCCGGAGTCCCCGAGGTGGTACGGCGCGGCGAACACCGGTCCCGGCAGCAGCGGCGCTCCCGCCTCCGGTTCCGGGTGCCCGCCGTGCACCACGCGCGTTCCGTCGCCGAAATCCCCAAGATCCACTGTGGTCACTCCCGCACTCGCGATCGACGCGAGCGCGCGGACCGGATCATTCCGCCTTGCGCTCGCGTCCCAACAACTCCGCAGCGGCAGGCCCCGGCTCCAGCCCTTCGTGGCACACCCGGTGCACCACGTCGGTGATGGGCATCTCCACGCCGTGCCGGACTGCCAGCTGACGGATCGACGAGCAGGATTTCACGCCCTCCGACACCTGGCCGTGGGCAGCCTCCTGCGCCTGGGCCACCGTCTCTCCCCTGCCCAGCCGCTCGCCGAAGGTCCGATTGCGCGACAGCGGCGACGCGCAGGTCGCCACCAGGTCGCCCAGACCGGCCAGCCCGGCGAAGGTCATCGGGTCCGCGCCCAGCGCGACGCCGAGCCGCGTCGTCTCCGCCAGACCGCGCGTGATCAGCGACGACATCGTGTTGTGCCCGAAACCGAGCCCGGCCGCGATGCCGCAGGCCAGCGCGATGACGTTCTTGCAGGCCCCCGAGATCTCGATGCCCACCAGGTCGGTGTTGGTGTAGGGGCGGAAGTACCGCGTGAAGCACGCCTTCTGCAACGCCACCGCCCGCTCCTCGTCGGAACAGGCCACCACCGTCGCGGTGGGCTGACCGGCGGCGATCTCCTTGGCCAGGTTCGGCCCGGACACCACCGCGACCCGCTCCATCGGCACGTCGGCGACCTCGCCGATGACCTGGCTCATCCGCTTGAGCGTGCTCAGCTCGACGCCCTTGGCCAGGCTCACCAGCGTCACGTCCTGCGGCAGCAGCGGCTGCCAGCCGGCGAGGTTCTCGCGCAGCGTCTGGCTGGGCACCGCCAGCACCACGAATTCCGCGGCGTGCACCGCCTCGGCGGCGTCGTCGGTGGCGCGCAGCCGCTCCGGCAGGGTGATGCCGGGCAGGTAGGAGTCGTTGCAGCGGGTCTCGTTGATCTCCGCGGCCACCTGCGGACGCCGCGCCCACAGGCAGACGTCGTTGCCCGCGTCGGCGAGGACCTTCGCGAACGTGGTCCCCCAGGATCCGGCGCCCAGCACCGCGATCCGCTCAGGCTGCGCCATCGGTGCCCTTCTTCTTGCGAGCCGGGGCGTAGAACTCGGTGGGCGGCTGCTCCTCGCGGATCTCGCCGAGCAGCTCCCGAACCCGGCTCATCGCCAGGTTCGTGACCTCGCGGATCGTCTCCACGTCGGGGTTCTCGCTGCGGTAGGCCGACAGGTCCAGCGGCTCACCGATCACGTAGTTCACGGTCTTGCGCGGGAAGGGCCGGAACTTCTTGTTGTAGTGGTCGTAGATCTCGCGGGTGCCGAAGCGGGCGGCAGGGATGACGGGAATGTCGTTGGCCAGCGCCAGCCGGGCCACACCCACCTTCGGCGTCATCGGCCAGCCGTCGGGGTCCTTGGTGATCGTGCCGTCCGGGTAGATCACCAGGACCTTGCCGTTCTCCAGGCCCGAGTGCGCGTCGCGCAGGCTCTTCTGCGCGTCCGCGGTGCCCCGGTAGACCGGGATCTGCTCCACGCCGACCAGCACGTCCCTGAGCACCGGCACGTTCCACAGGCTGTTCTTGGCCATGAAGCGCGGCACCCGGGCCGTGCGGTGGACGGTGACCGCGTCGAAGATCGGGTCGAGGTGGGACACGTGGTTGAGCACGAGCAGCGCGCCGCCCTCAGCCGGGATGTTGTGCGCCCCGCGCACGCGGACGCGCGCCAGCAAGATCGTCAGCGGGTAGAACACCCAGCGGGCCAGGCCCAGCCAGAAGATGCCCATCCCGTGTGCCTTCTCGCTGGTCGTCCTCCGCTGGCGCCGGAGGTTTCTCGATTCCGCCACGGCTTTCTCCTCCAGATCTCGAGCGCCAGTCAAGTTACCCGGCCCCGGCCACGGCCTCGTCAACCAGGCGGCACTTGGGAAGCCCTCCACCGCATCGGCGGACGTTGACGCAAGATGGTTGCCGTGACCACCGAGAACACGCCCGCCACCGACGGGGTGCACCTGCTGGTACCGCTCAAGCCGCTGACTCGGGCCAAATCCCGGCTGCTGGCCGGCCGCGGATCGGCCGGGCACCTCGAGCTGGTCACCGCGATGGCGATGGACACCGTCGCCGCCGCGCGCCGTGCCCGCGGCGTCGCGGGCGTGGTGGTGGTCTCCTCCGATCCGGCGCTGACCGCGGCGTTCACCGCTCTCGGCGTCGAGGTGCTGCCCGACCACCCGGCCGACGGGCTCAACGCCGCGCTGCGCCACGGCGACGAGGTGCTGCGCGCCCGAGGAACCTTCCGCGTCGGCGCGCTGCAGGCCGACCTTCCCGCGCTGCGCTCCGGTGAACTCGGCTGGGCGCTGCGCGCGGCGGGAACCGACCGCTCGTACTGCCCGGACCTCTCGGGAGACGGCACGACGCTGCTGCTGGCCGAACCCGACCAGCCCCTGGACCCGCGCTTCGGCCCGGGCTCCGCCGAAGCGCACGGCGAGTCAGGAGCCAAAACCCTCGCCGGACCGTGGGAGTCGCTGCGCCGCGACGTCGACACCGAAGCCGACCTGGCCTCGGCGAGAACCGTCGGACTCGGACCCCGCACCAGCGCTCGGCTCGGCCTCGGCGAGTGAGCGGAAGGTTCTCCTGCGCAGGTCACCGCCGCTGACTCCGGTGACAGGTAGCTTCCCCTGCGCAGGTCAGCACCGCGGCTCGCGCTGATGACAGGAAAGTCCCCCTCCTCCCGCCACGGCCCGGAGGAAGGGGCCCTTCCGGTCATCCGGGTGGCAGAGGGGTTCCCTTCCGCACGTCACACGAGGTTCCGCTGTGGTCGGACGAACATCAGATGAACGGCCTCGTTGCTCGATCTGAAACGGTTTTCTGAGCGACAATGGCTCGGTGAGCACGAACAGCGACCGGTCGCCGAAGCGGCCCGCCAAACGCACCTCGTCCGCAGGCAAGGCGGCAGCGAGCCGCGCACCGCGTCCTGCTCGCCGCACGACCGCCGCCGGCAACGAGGCGAACGGGCCGCTGCCCGCGGTCACCAGCGGTGCCCGCGTTCCTTCGGCGCCGCCCGCTGTGACCAGGGCTGCGGCCTCGACGGACCTGCCCGAGGACCGGTACCTCAACCGGGAGCTGTCCTGGCTGGACTTCAACGCGCGCGTGCTGGCCTTCGCCGAGGACCAGTCGCAGCCGGTGCTGGAGCGGGCGAAGTTCATGGCGATCTTCGCCTCCAACCTGGATGAGTTCTACATGGTGCGCGTCGCCGGGCTGAAGCGCCGCGAGGAGACCGGGCTGTCGGTGCGCAGCGCCGACGGGCTCACCCCGCACGAGCAGCTGGTCCGCATAGCCGCGCGCAACCAGGACCTGATGGAGAAGCTCGGCCGGGTCTTCGTCGACGAGCTGCTGCCGGAGCTCGACGCCCACGGCATCCGCATCCTCGACTGGGGCGAGCTCGCCTCGGACGACCAGGCCAAGCTCACCCGCTACTTCGAGGACCACATCTTCCCGGTCCTCACACCGCTGGCGGTCGACCCGGCGCACCCGTTCCCCTACATCTCCGGGCTTTCGCTGAACCTCGCGGTCACGGTGACCGACCCGGACGCCGGTTTGCGCCGCTTCGCGCGGGTGAAGGTCCCCGACAACGTGCCGCGGCTGATCCGCGTGGAGGCCGACCGGGAGAACGAGCTCGCGACGTTCCTGCCGCTGGAAGAGCTCATCGCCGCGCACCTGAGCAAGCTGTTCCCGGGCATGCGCGTCTCCGAGCACCACATCTTCCGTGTCACCCGCAACGCCGACCTGGAGGTCGAGGAGGACCGCGACGAGGACCTGCTGCAGGCGATGGAGCGCGAACTCGCGCGCCGCCGCTTCGGTCCGCCGGTGCGCCTGGAAGTCACCGACACCATGAGCGAGAACATGCTCGAGCTCCTGCTGCGCGAGCTGGAGGTCGATCAGCACGACGTGGTGGAGGTCAAGGGCCTGCTCGACCTGTCCTGCCTGTTCCAGCTGGACAAGCTGCAACGGCCGGACCTCAAGAACGCCCCGTTCGTCCCGGCCACGCACCCGGCGTTCGCCGAGGGCCAGACGCCCAAGAGCATCTTCTCGACGCTGCGCGAGGGCGACGTGCTGGTGCACCACCCCTACGACTCGTTCTCCACCTCGGTGCAGCGCTTCATCGAGCAGGCGGCGGCCGACCCGCACGTGCTGGCGATCAAGCAGACCCTGTACCGCACCTCGGGCGACTCGCCGATCGTCAACGCGCTCATCGACGCCGCCGAGGCGGGCAAGCAGGTCGTGGCCCTGGTGGAGCTCAAGGCGCGCTTCGACGAGCAGGCCAACATCCAGTGGGCGCGCACCCTGGAGCGCTCGGGCGTGCACGTCGTCTACGGCCTGGTCGGGCTGAAGACGCACTGCAAGACCTCGCTCGTGGTGCGCCAGGAGGGTTCGACGATCCGCCGCTACTGCCACCTGGGCACCGGCAACTACAACCCCAAGACCGCGCGCATCTACGAGGACCTGGGCCTGCTGACGGCGTCCCCGGAGATCGGCGCCGACCTCACCGACCTGTTCAACGTGCTCACCGGTTACGCCCGGCACGGCGATTACCGCCGCATCCTGGTGTCCCCGCAGGGCATCCGCAACGGGATCGTGGAGCGGGTCGAGGCCGAGATCGAGCGCGCCAGGCAGGGTTTGAGCTGCGGGGTCCGGATGAAGGTGAACTCGCTGGTCGACGAGCAGATCATCGACGCCCTCTACCGCGCCTCGCTGGCCGGTGTGCCGGTGCAGGTCGTGGTGCGCGGCATCTGCGCCCTCAAGGCCGGCGTGGACGGGATCAGCGAGAACATCGAGGTGCGTTCGATCCTCGGGCGGTTCCTGGAGCACTCGCGGGTGTTCCACTTCGTCGGCATCGACGAGCACTGGCTGGGCAGCGCCGACATGATGCACCGCAACCTGGACCGCCGCATCGAGGTCCAGGTCCGCGTCACCGACGCGAAGCTGACCGCGCAGATGGACGCGATGCTGGATTCCGCGCTGCACCCCTCGACGCGCTGCTGGGTGCTCAACGCCAAGGGAGACTGGGAAGCCTCCCCGCGCAGCGGCGAGCAGGTCCGCGACCACCAGACCGAGATGCTGTCCGGCCACGGCGCCAAGGTGTCGTAGGAAAATCGTTCCCAGGCTTTGTTGAGGAAGTAGAGCGTGACCGACAACATCCCGGTTGCCGAAGCGGTCGAGGTGCCCGCGCTCGTGCGCGCGGCGGGAGCCGTGCTGTGGCGGCCCGGTGCCCAGGGCCCTGAGGTGGCGCTGGTGCACCGCCCCCGGTACGACGACTGGTCGCTGCCCAAGGGAAAGCTCGACCCGGGTGAGCTCCCCGCGCAGGCGGCGGTCCGCGAGGTCGCCGAGGAGACCGGGTTTTCGTCCGTGCTCGTGCGCCCGCTCGCGCAGGTGCGCTACGCGGTCCCGACCCGCTCGGGCGAATCCGCGCCGAAGATCGTCGATTACTTCTCCGCACGCCTGCGCGCCGGCGAGTTCGCGCCCAACGACGAAGTGGACGAACTCCGCTGGCTGCCGCTGGAGCAGGCGCGTGCGGAGTTGAGCTATCCGCATGATGCTCGAGTCCTCGACGCATTCGACCAGTCCCGCGAGGAAACGGCGACGGTATTGCTGGTTCGCCACGCGAAAGCGGGCAAACGATCCGAATGGTCCGGAGATGACGCTCTTCGTCCGCTCAGCGAAGCGGGCCGCAAACAACGGGACGCATTGCATTCCCTGTTGCCGTTGTTCGCACCTTCCCGGATCTATTCGGCTCCGCGCGTGCGCTGCGAACAAACCGTGGCCCCGGTGGCCGGGGACGGCGGAATCGACATCGTGAGCGAACCGCTGTTCTCCGAAGAGATCTATTCGGCGGACCCGCAGGCGGGCGTGCGAGCGCTGCTGGAGGTGGCGGCCGAGGGCGGCACCAGCGTGGTGTCCAGCCAGGGAGGCGTCATCCCGGATCTGGTGACGCGGCTGGCCGATTCGGCCGGGCTGCCGCTGGACGAGGTGGCCTCGCGCAAGGGCAGCGTGTGGACGTTGACCTTCCGGCCGGACGAGCGCACCGACGACGGCAAGGCGCCCGGACTGCGCCTCGCGGCGGCGGACTACCTTCCGGATCCGCTGGCCCGGGCGCGAAGAACCCCTGCAGGGCGCTGATCGCGCCGCAGAGCGCCGTCGCAGGCGCCTCGGCCGCAGGGGCTCGGCCAACGGCGTTCCGGCGCTCTGCGGGCGCCTGAAGCGCCCGCACGCGGGAACGGCCGGAGGGGGAAGCGACCCGCCGCACCTGAGGCGGCGGGTTTTCGCCTTTTCCCAAAGCATTGAGCGGGCGGCGGCACGCCCCCGGGATGGGGGCTATGCCGCCGCCCGCTCGGCCCACTGAAGCTCGCAGTCGAAGCGAGCGATCACTTCTTGGTGGACTTGCGCGTCGTCGTGGCCTTCTTGGTGGCCGGGCGCGTCGTCTTCGCGGTGGACTTCGGCGCCGCCTTGGTCGTGCTGGCCTTGGCGGTGCTGGCCCGCTTGGTGGTGGCCGACTTCGCCGGGGTCGCCTTGGCCGTGCTGGCCTTGGTGGTGGCCCGCTTCGGCGCAGCCTTCGTGGTGCCGGCCTTGGCGGTGCTCGCCTTGGGGGCCTTGGCGGTCGAAGCCTTGGCGGGGGCGGCCTTCGCCGTGGTGCGGGTGGCGGTCTTGGTGGCCGCGGCACGCGTGGTGGTGGCCTTGCGAGCGGTCGTGGTCTTGCTCGCCGAGGCGGTGCGCGTGGTCACGCCGCGCGTGGTGGCAGCCTTGCCGGAGGTCGTCGCACGCGGGAGCTTCCGCTGGCCGCCGACGACTTCCTTGAACTGGGTGCCGGCGCGGAACGCGGGAACGTTGGTCTTCTTGACCTTCACGCTCTCACCGGTGCGCGGGTTCCGGGCGACTCGAGCCGCGCGAGCGCGCTTCTCGAAAACGCCAAAACCGGTGATGTTGACCTTCTCGCCTTTGTTGACGTTGCGAACGATGATGTCGACGACGTCTTCAACGGCCTGGCTGGCGGTCTTCTTGTCTCCGAGGCGTTCTGCCAGAGCCTCGATCAGTTGGGCCTTGTTCACTTCAGTCCCTCCCAGGACACAACAACGGCCCCGTTGGGCCGACTCAATGTCAACGGTAAAGCCCCGGAACAACAAATGCCATTCGCCACGCCCCATTTTTTCGTTGGGGCGCGGGCATTCGAGTCCGGGCAACGGGGTCCGCGCAGTGCTTGGAGCAACTGTTCAGTTGTCCCGATCGGGACGGATTTCTCCTGCTGTGAAAGGAAAAACCCGTCCCGAGGCGGGGGAAGCCTCAGCCCTTGCGGGCGGGCAGGGTGGCGGGCTTGAAACTCTGGCGCCCAGCCTCAAAAGTGTCGATCGTCTCGGCGTGGCGCAGGGTCAAACCGATGTCGTCGAGCCCTTCCAGCAGCCGCCAGCGGGTGTAGTCATCGATGCTGAAGGGCACCGTGAGGTCCTTGGCCTGGACGGTGAGTTCCTGAAGATCCACCGTGACAGCGGTACCCGGCTCGGTCTCCAGCAGCTTCCAGAGCAGTTCCACATCGGACTGCTCGCACTGGGCGGCCAGCAGGCCCTGCTTGCCCGAATTGC
Organism: Saccharopolyspora karakumensis; assembly: GCF_004349225.1. Taxonomy (NCBI): domain Bacteria; kingdom Bacillati; phylum Actinomycetota; class Actinomycetes; order Pseudonocardiales; family Pseudonocardiaceae; genus Saccharopolyspora; species Saccharopolyspora karakumensis. The sequence goes on along the minus strand of NZ_SMLA01000091.1, from coordinate 2,704 downwards.
CGCGGAAGATGTCCGCGAAACGGCTCGAGATGACCACTCGGAAGCCGTAGTCCTTCAGCGCCCACACCGCGTGCTCGCGGGAGGACCCGGTGCCGAAGTCGGGCCCGGCGACCAGCACGCTGCCGGAGGAGAAGGGTTCCTGATTGAGGATGAACTCCTCGTCACCGCGCCAGGCGGCGAACAGCGCGTCCTCGAAGCCCGTGCGGGAGACCCGCTTGAGGTACACGGCGGGGATGATCTGGTCGGTGTCCACGTTGGACCGGCGCAGCGGGACGCCGACCCCGGTGTGCGTCTTGAACGGTTCCATCGTCACTGCTCCTGGTGGTAGAGAGCTCGGGAGGTGGTCAGTCGAGGTCCTCGGGCGAGGAGAGCGTCCCGCGCACCGCCGTGGCCGCGGCCACCAGCGGCGAAACCAGGTGGGTACGGCCGCCCTTGCCCTGCCTGCCCTCGAAGTTGCGGTTGGAGGTCGAGGCGCTGCGCTCACCCGGGTCCAGCTGGTCCGGGTTCATGCCCAGGCACATCGAACAACCGGCCGAACGCCATTCCGCTCCGGCGGCGGTGAAAACCTCGTGCAGCCCTTCGCTCTCGGCCTGCAGCCGCACCTTCATCGAGCCGGGCACGACGAGCATCCGGGTGTTGCCCGCGACCTTGCGGCCCTTGATGACCTCAGCCGCGGCCCGCAGGTCCTCCAGGCGGCCGTTGGTGCAGGAGCCCAGGAAGACGGTGTCCACGCGCACCTCGCGCAGCGGCATGCCCGCGGTCAAGCCCATGTAGGCCAACGCCTTTTCGGCGGCGAAGCGCTCGCCCTCGTCGACGATGGTCTCCGGGTCGGGCACGTTCTCGCCCAGCGGCAGGCCCTGGCCGGGGTTGGTGCCCCAGGTGACGAACGGGGTGAGTTCGTCGGCGTTGAGGGTGACTTCCGCGTCGAAGGTGGCGTCGTCGTCGGTGCGCAGCGTCGTCCAGTACTCGACGGCGGCGTCCCAGTCGGCCCCCTCGGGGGCGTGCGGGCGGCCCTCGAGGTACTCGAAAGTCGTGTCGTCGGGCGCGATCATGCCCGCCCGCGCACCGGCCTCGATCGACATGTTGCAGATGGTCATGCGGGCTTCCATCGACAGCTGGCGCACGGCCTCGCCGCGGTACTCCAGCACGTAGCCCTGGCCACCGCCGGTGCCGATCTTGGCGATGACGGCGAGGATGACGTCCTTGCTCGTCACACCGGGGCGCAGCGAGCCCTCGATGTTGATGGCCATGGTCTTGAACGGCCTCAGCGGCAGCGTCTGGGTGGCCAGCACGTGCTCCACCTCGGAGGTGCCGATCCCGAAGGCCAGCGCGCCGAACGCGCCGTGCGTGGAGGTGTGGCTGTCGCCGCAGACGACGGTGGTGCCGGGCTGGGTGAGGCCGAGCTGCGGGCCCACCACGTGGACGATGCCCTGCTCGGCATCGCCCATCGGGTGCAGCCGGATGCCGAACTCCGCGCAGTTCTTGCGCAGCGTTTCGACCTGGGTCCGCGACACCGGGTCGGCGATCGGCAGATCGAGGCCGACGGTGGGGACGTTGTGGTCTTCGGTGGCGATCGTCAGGTCGGGGCGCCGCACTTCGCGGCCGGCCAGCCGGAGCCCTTCGAAGGCCTGCGGGCTGGTGACTTCGTGCACCAGGTGGAGATCGATGTAGAGCAGGTCGGGCTCGTGCCCTTCACCTTGGCGCACGATGTGCGCGTCCCACACCTTCTCCGCGAGCGTTTTTCCCATCACTGCTCCCAGTCGAGCGCGCCGAGACCCGAGGAAAGGGGCCTCTCCCACAGAGTGGACTTCCCAGATGCCGGGAAGTTAGTATCGGTACGTGGGACAGCATAGCGGCATCGGAGTGTTGGACAAGGCAGTGGCCGTTCTGCAGGCGGTGGCTCAGGAGCCGTGTGGCCTGGCGGAACTGTGCGGCCGCACGGGGCTGCCTCGGGCGACGGCGCACCGCTTGGCGGTGGGCCTGGAGACGCATCGCCTGTTGCGCCGTGGTTCGGACGGCCGGTGGCGGCCTGGCGCGGCGTTGGCGGAGCTGGCCGGCGGTGCGGTGGATCCGCTGCTGGAGGCGGCGTCCACGGTGCTGCCCAAACTCCGGGATGTCACGGGTGAAAGCGTCCAACTGTACCGCCGGGACGGCATGCAGCGCTTGTGCATAGCGACGGCGGAGCCGCCGAGCGGTTTGCGGGACACGGTCCCGGTGGGCACGGCTCTGTCGATGACGGCGGGGTCGGGCGCGAAGGTCTTGGCTTCGTGGGCGGATCCGGCGACGCAGCGCGCGGTGCTCGCGGAGGCGGTCTTCGGGGAGCGCACGTTGCTGGAGGTGCGCCGCAGGGGCTGGGCCCAGAGCGTGGCGGAGCGCGAGGCGGGCGTGGCGAGCGTCTCGGCGCCGGTGCGGGACAACCAGGGCGCGGTGGTCGCGGCGATCTCGGTCTCGGGCCCGATCGACCGCATGGGCCGCAGGCCGGGCGCCCGCTGGGCGGCGGACCTGCTGGCAGCGGCAGAAGGCCTGCAGAACAGGCTCTGACCAAAGGAGAAGGGCCCCGGATGAACTTCCGGGGCCCTTCTGCGTTGTAGTCCCGACGGGATTTGAACCCGCGCTACCGCCTTGAGAGGGCGGCGTCCTAGGCCGCTAGACGACGGGACCGCGCAACAGGGACAACGATACAACACCCCAGAACCCCCAGGAA
>NZ_SMLA01000090.1:0-11587 GCF_004349225.1 Saccharopolyspora karakumensis | reverse complement strand
ACCACATCCCCCGAACCCCCACCACCACCTGGGACGACGCCGAACGCCGGCTGCCGCCCTCACGATGAGCGCACCAGCGAAGAGCCGATCTCGGTCATCCGACCGCCCGAAGAGCAGCTCCCGGCGGAACGGTGAGCCACGCAGTCGATTCGGACTCCCACCCATGCAACACCGTGGGCCGTCCTTTCACCTCGGACTCCACGCCGGCGGTGTGGACGAGCCCTCGGGCCCTGAGCCGCACAGCGTCGAAGACCTCCGCAACACGGCTCCAATGGACATTGATCTTCCCGTCCGAGGTGCACGCCGGAAACCCACGAACCAGTTCCAGGTAGTCCGGTAGCGAGTCGATCGTGTAAGCCTCGACTTCGTCTGCCCGGAAATGCAGCTCGTAGCAATCCCTCTTGCTCCCCCTCGCCACCTTCGGCTCACCCCAGGACCACGCCGGCGCACCGTCGGGAAGGAACGAGGAAGTCCACAGCGCCCCGTGCGGCTTGGCGGCCATCCGGCCAGTCCTCGGGCTCCCAGAGATCCACCACCTGGAGCTCAGGACCCGATGCGTACCTCGTCTGAGGATGAGGGATCGCCCCCTTCGCGAACCACCCCGAATTCAACCGAGACTCGACCCGCGACAACAAGTCCGAAGATACGAGCTCTTCGTCCCCACCACCGCATCGGTCAGAACTCGTCGCCGACTCGCTGAACACGACCTCCGCGCAGAGCTCAGCATCATTGATGCTGTCGACCTCGCGCAGATCGTCAGCAAAACGCTCGCAGAGCGCCCGCAGCAGAGGAGGAACACAGCTCATGCGATGACCATACCCCACCATTGGGCGCCCTGCGATGCACTTCTCTCGGGACTCAAATTTACCTGGGAACTTCGGCATCATTCTGATTGATAGGCTGCACCAAGGTCAGTCGACACACATGAAAGGTGTCCCCCGAATAGATATCCTGCCCTGAGCCGAAATTGTCAGCACGAATGCGCTCCGGACCATACGTGTAACTGCCGGAATAGATTCCGGCGCGGATCTTCAGTGCGTGTCGATCAATATTTATTGAGACACTCCCACTAAAACAGGCCCATGGCTGCGACGGGGGGATCAGCCCCTCCCCGTTGCAGTAACCAAACGTACCGGGGGCTCCGCATTCAACCTCGACGACCGACTCCGGAACAGCATCGGAATTCGCCACAGCAGTCGAGCTTAGAACGAGAACCCCAGAACAGACTGCAGATATGCCTGCAGCCATCCCGATTCGTCCAGCAATCCTCAAGCCGCACATTGTCATGAAACCCAGCTCTTCAATCTGATGGGATTCACGTCACGGGCAGTTTGCAATGCTTCCAGAGCGGCCCAGAAAGGACTCAAAACGACGGTCGTTCTGATCCACCACAAGATAGTCCGCGTGAGCCCCCATGGATAAACCGCTCTGGCACTGATCCCAGGCAGCAGGAGCCGAGGTAAACCGGCCTGCACCGGAGGTGTCCTTGTTCTCCCCGGGCGCGCCAGCCGCCTCAGCGATCCCATCCGAAGTAAATCGGAAAAGTTGAGAATTGACCCCAGGTCCTTCTTGGGCGTCTCGCAGCGAATACGCGCACCCGAGTCCGTCGTACCTGGAACATGCCCCGATGCATGAGGATTGTCGAGGATTACTCCGCAGTCGGTCCCAGGAAGAGCTTCCTTGATCGTGACGCCGGAAGCTTGCGCCACACCACAGCCGAGCAGAATTACTCCGCAGGCATCGACCGCCACGTCCCGAAGTGTCCCGCATCGACCGGCGGAGGTTGGTAGAACTCCTCGCATGGCCGCTTGGAACGCCGACGCACTTGGGGTGCTGGCACTGCCGTCGGGACGCCTGGTCCGGGGACGCGGGTTGCGCAGACCGCTCCCCGACGGCCCGCGCCCGGAGTTCGCGCTGCACCTGCTGGGCCGCCGCCCCGCCCCGGTCGACTGGGAGGCCCGCTGGGTGCGCTGGCCGGACTTCCTGCTCCCCGCCGACCGCGCCGACGCCGCCGACGCGCTTCGCGAGGCCTGGCGCCGAGCCACCGGTGAACGCGTCGAACTCGCCTGCGGCGGCGGTCGCGGCCGCACCGGGACGGCGCTGGCCTGCCTCGCCGTCCTCGACGGCGTCCCGCCCGGTGAAGCCGTGGCCTTCGTCCGCGCCCACTACCACCCCGGCGCGGTCGAAACGCCCTGGCAGCGGCGCTACGTCCGCGGTTTCCGAGCCTGACGCAGGGACTTTCGACCGGTCCCCCGACTCCCGGACGCGACTGACACTGGTGTCCTCGACGGGGTGCCCACCCGGCACTTCGCGGTGAGATGCCAGGGAGCGGACACCATGCGAATGCTCATCAGGATCAGGCCGGACCTCCGTCTGGCCAACAGCACCATCGCCGACGGCTCGATGAAGGAGGCGATGGAACGGGCTCACGAACAGCTCAAGCCCGAGGCCTCCTACTTCCTGCCGCAGGACGGCCAGCGCACCGCCCTGTTCATCTGCGACATCGCCGATGAGTCCCAGCTCGTGGCGTTGCTCGACCCGTTCTTCTCCAACCTGGAGGCGAAGATCGACGTCTTTCCCGTGATGAACTTCGACGACCTCCGCGCCGGTTTGGACCAGCTCTCCCGGGGCTGAACCCACCTCTGCCCAGGTCAAGAGTCCGTCCCGAATCCGCCTGGGGTTCGCCAGGACGTCATCTGTGCTCCATAGCGTCAGTCCGGTTTTTCCCGAAACTGACCGAACAGGTGGAGCATGACCTCGAACTCCTTCCGCCCCAACCGCCGCCAGGTGCTGCTGGCCGGTTCGGCCGCCATCGGCGTTGCGGCGCTGGGCACCTCCGGGCTGGCCGGTGCCACCGGTGCCGGTACCGGCCGGATCCGCGAGCCGTTCCAGCTGGGCGTCGCCTCCGGTGACCCGCTGCCGGACGGCGTGGTGCTGTGGACCCGATTAGCCCCCGAGCCGCTGACCGAGGACGGTTTCGGCGGCATGCCCGACCAGGTCGTGCCGGTGCAGTGGCAGGTCGCGACCGACGAGCGGTTCACCGACGTCGTCGCCGAAGGCACCGAGCAGGCCGAGCGCGCCTCGGCGCACTCCGTGCACGCCGAGGTCTCGGGCCTGCGGCCGGGCGCCGAGTACTTCTACCGCTTCCGCGCAGGCAGCGAGCTCAGCCCGGTCGGCCGCACCAAGACCGCCCCGGCGCCGGTCGCGAACCTCGACAAGTTCTCCTTCGCCTTCGCCAGCTGCCAGAACTACGTCGCCGGGCAGTACACCGCCTACCAGCACATGGCCGACGAGGACCTGGACCTGGTGGCCTTCCTCGGCGACTACATCTACGAGGGCGGCGACGCGGGCTCGATCGGGCGTCCGCACGTGCCCGCGCACGAGATCATGAACCTCGCCGACTACCGGACCAGGCTCGGCCAGTACAAGGCGGACCCGTTCCTGCAGGCAGCGCACGCCGCGTTCCCGTGGGCCGTGGTCTTCGACGACCACGAGGTGGAGAACAACTGGGCGGGCGACCTCTCCCAGCCCGACACCGAACCCGACCAGGACCCGGCGGTGTTCCGCGAACGCCGCGCGCAGGCGTTCCAGGCCTACTACGAGCACATGCCGCTGCGGCGCGCGCAGCGGCCGTCCGGGCCGGACATCCGCATCCACCGCCGCTTGACCTTCGGCGACCTGGTCGACGTGCACCTGCTGGACACCCGGCAGTACCGCGACGACCAGGAGGTCCCGCCGGAGCAGGTCGCCGACCCGGAGCGCACCCTCCTCGGCGCCGAGCAGCGGAAGTGGTTGCTGGAGAACCTCTCCGGCCAGACCGCGCGCTGGAACGTGCTGGCGCAGCAGGTGTTCTTCAGCCAGCGCGACTTCACCGCAGGCGATGCCGACTCGTTCAGCAACGACGCGTGGGACAACTACCCGGCCGAGCGCACCCTGCTCCGCGACCGCATGGCCGGCGTCTCGAACCCGGTGGTCATCACCGGTGACGTGCACGCCAACTACGCCGTCGACATCAAGGCCGACTTCGAGGACCCGGCTTCGGCGACGGTCGGCGTGGAGCTGGTGGGCACCTCGATCACCTCGGGCGGCAACGGCTCCGACCAGAACCCGAGCGATTCGGTGCAGCTGCAGGAGAACCCGCACATCAAGTTCATCAACCGCAAGCGCGGCTACGTCCGCAACACCATCACCCACGACTCCTGGACCGCCGACTACCGCGTCGTCGACCAGGTCACCGCCCCCGGCGGTTCCGTCTCGGACCGCGCCACCTTCACCATCCAGGCCGGCAAGCCGGGCCTGATCCAGGGCTGACCGGTGCGACCGTGGAGGGTCGGGGCCGCCCGACCCTCCACAGTGGAACGCCCCGGCCCCGGGGCCAACGCGCGACCAACACCGGATGAAGACCCGCTACCAGCGAACATCGCGGGCCTTCCGCAGCGCGGGGGCCGGCGGGCGTTGGGTACTGTGGAGCCGATTCAACGGCGAGCTCGTAGGACGTGACATGACGAACGCGCGGCGGAAGCTGATCTTGGTTCGGCACGCGAAGTCCGCGCACCCGGACGGTGTGGAGGACTTCGAGCGGCCGCTGGCCGAGCGCGGCCGACGCGACGCTCCCGCGGTCGGTCGCTGGTTGCGGGACAACGCCTACGCGATCGAGGCCGTGCGCTGCTCACCGGCCCTGCGCACCCGCCAGACCTGGGAACTCGCCGGGGCGCACATCCCGGCCGGACCGCAGGTCAGCTTCGACGAGCGCATCTACGACGCCACCGCGCACCAGCTGCTCTCGATCGTGCGCGAGATGCCGGTGAACGCGATGACGACCGCGATCATCGGGCACAACCCGGGACTGGAAGACCTGGTCCACCTGCTCACCGGCGAGTCCGTCGAGCTCAAGACCTCGGCGGTGGCCCTGCTCAGCAGCGAACGCGCCTGGGCCGACGCCGACGAGTCCTGGACCTGCGCGTCCACCTTCGCCAAGCCTCGCGGCTGACCCCGGCGTCCGGATCGCCACAAGCACCCTGCCCAGCGATGCCACGGTGTCAAGGCGCACACCGGGCCTCGTGCGTCCGGCGTTCTAGACTCCGCCCATGGTCGACATCACTGGTGAGCCGTTCTTCCGCCCCGACGGGAACCTGCTGGTCCCGGCCCCGCACGCGAGCAGCCCGTGGTCGCCGCAGATGATGCACGGGCGGTTGTTCGGCGGTCTGCTCGCGCGGTCGCTGGAGCTCGAGCACGGCGCGGAGGACTTCCAGTTCGCCCGGCTGACGGTCGACCTGTTCCGCAGCGCCCAGCTCGAACCGGTGCGCGTCGAGACGCAGCGGGTCCGCGACGGACGCCGCATCCGGGTCGCCGACGCCACGATCTACTCGGGCGAGAAGGCGGTTGCCCGGGGCAGCGCCGTCCTGCTCCGCCGAGGCGAGCAGCCCCAGGGCGAGGTTCCCGCCACCCCGCCGTGGTCGATGCCCACGCCCGCCGAACTCGGCCCTCCCCCGGCCTCCGCGGGCCAGTGGGAGCCGCCGTTCGACATCTGGATGCTCGACGAATCCGGCGCTCCGACCGACTGGTCCAACGCGGGCGCCCGCCGGGCCTGGCTCCGCGACACCCACGACCTGGTCGAGGGCGAGACCATGACCCCGTTCGTCCGCACCGCCACCGCCGCGGACTTCGCCAGCCCGCTGGCCAACATGCCCAAGGGCGGCGCGCTGGGCTTCATCAACGCCGACTACACGCTCACCCTCAGCCGGACGCCGTCCTCACCCGAGATCGGCATGGAGGCCACCGGCCACCTCAGCCAGGACGGCGTGGCCACGGCGTCCACGACGTTCCAGGACGCCGAAGGCCCGTTCGGCTACTGCAACGTCACAGCGGTGGCGACCCCGCCCATGGCCTGACCTCGGCGTTCAGGGGTGAGCGCTCCGGCGGAGCGCTCACCCCTGGGCCATGGATCAGCGCTGGTCCAACTCGCCCGACTTGATCTTCCGCGAGAAGGCCGCCCACTCGTCGCTGCCGACGGCCAGGATCGGGCTCCGGTCCCCCAACTTGCTGTCGCGAACCAGACGACCACCCGCAACAGCAGCGGTCTCAACGCATTGCGCTTTCCCAGAGCTGTAGCTGCTCTTGGTCCACCGAACCTCGTTCTCCGGAACGTGGTTTGCCATCGAACTCGCCCCTCTCGATTGCACTAACCCATCTGTTCAGCCGCCTCGACGAGGAAATCACGCGATTCCACCGGTCCCAGAGCGGCAGCCTGCAAGCGGTCCCACAAGACGGCGTGACTCGACACGGATTCTTGGGCGTCGAGGTACTGCGCGTCATCGTGGGACTCGACGTACACGAAGTCCAGAGTCGAGCCGAACCCAGGAGCGGGGATGTCGAGCAGGGTGAAGCGGTAGGCGATGTGCCCGGCGTTGCTCCGGGCGTTGAAGGGCAAGACCTGGATCTGGACGTTGCGCAGCCGTGTCATCTCGATGAGGTGGTGCAGTTGCTCGCGCATCACCTCAGGCCCGCCGACCTGACGGCGCACGCATGATTCCGAGAGCACGAACGAAATCCGGGGCGGATCTTGCCTGGTGAGCAGTTCCTGCCGCTCGCATCGAGCCAGGATGATGGTCTCGATGTCATCTTCCGGATCGAGCATGTGCCCGTCCTCGAACAGCGACCGGATGTAGTTCTCCGTTTGGAGGAGGCCGGGGATGACTTCGACCTCGACCGATTTGAGGGCTGCGGCGTCTCGTTCGAGGTCGACGAACAGGCGGAACCAGTCCGGGTAGACGGCGCGGTAGCCGGCCCACCGCCCTCGCTGGTTCTGGCCGCGCGCGAGGTCGAGCAGGATTTCGGCGTGGTCGGTTTCGGCACCGTAGAGCTCGCTGAGCAGTTTCACGTCGCCGGCCTGGATGCTGCTCTGCGCCAGCTCGATCCGGCTGATCTTGCTGGTCCGGCAGCCCAGGTGGCGTGCGGCCTTGTCGGGGTCGATCCCGGCCTGCTCCCGCAATCGCTTGAGCTCGTGGGACAGCAGCAGTCGACGAACGGTCGGGGTCGTGGCCATCGGGAAGGTGCCTCCGCGGTGTGAACGGGTCGTGATCAGTATCGATCGCCGCGCGCCCCGAGAAGATCCCCCTTTCGAGCGAAACAATATTAGGAATCCTACATTCAATGCTCCGCCTGCCGATGTTCCTGGCAGCTCGGTCGGTGGCGCCCTCCTCCCCGACTCGGCGCCGCCGACCGAGCCCTCATCTCACGAGAAGGGACAGCGCGGTGTCTTCCGAAGCACGAACCCAGCGCCACTACTGGCTGCCGATCCCCGCCCCCGATGGCAGCGGAGGCACCCGCCACGCCTTCCGGGGCCACCGCTGGCTGGGAACCCCGACCGAAACGGCCATCTGCGAACGGGGAACACCCATGGCACGACCGTCCGAAATGGACTGGATCTGCTTCCCCACCTGCCGCACCTGCGACGAGACCCTCAAGGGCGAACAACCGTGAGAGCCGGTTCGGGATGACCGGATCGTGCTGTCGGGTGGCGGGATCGTGCCTTCTGCCGAGGCGAGTTCCGGCAGAGGATCGTGGCGTGAACAGAGCGCTTCTCGTCATCGACGTCCAGGAGTCCTTCCAGCGGTTGCCGTTGTGGCGGACCATGTCCCATCCCGATATCGCCGAGTCGGTTTCGCGACTCGCCGACCACGCCCGAGCCGAAGGGGACCTCGTGGTGTGGATGCTGCACAGCGAGCCCGGTTCGGGCGGGGTGTTCGACCCGGTCAACGGGCACCTGCGGCTGCTGGGCGGGCTCACCCCCGACGAAGGTGAGCCGACCGTGGTCAAGACCTCGCACAACGCCTTCACCAGCACGAATCTGGATCAGACGCTCACGCACCGGGGCGTCCGGGAGCTCGCCGTGTGCGGCATCCGGACCGAGCAGTGCTGCGAGACGACCGCCCGGATCGGCTCCGATCTGGGCTACGACGTCTCGTTCGTCATCGACGCGACGTCGACCAACCCGATCGCGCACCGGGACGCTCCCGCCGACCGCGGCGTAGAGGATCTGCTGGCCGATCCGCGGACTCTGCGCACCGAGGAGATCATCGCGCGCACCGAGTACGCGCTGGCCGGCCGGTTCGCCTCGATCCGGACGGTCGCCGAGGTGACCGGAGTACGCTGACCGGATCGTGAGCCGTGTCGTCTTCCTGCTGCTGCCGAGACTGCACCTGCTGGACCTCGCGGGCCCGGCGCAGGTGTTCTCGACCGCTGCCGAACTCGGGCGCGACTACGAGCTCAGCTACGTCGCCCAGCACGACGAGGTGATCAGCGCGCAGGGCCTCCCCCTGCGCGCTGACACCGCATGGCCCGAGCTCACCGCCGACGACCTCGTGCTGGTCCCCGGCTCGCGCGTGCCCGAACCACCGCGCTGGCCCCGGCTGCACTCGGCGACCGCGCAGAAGCTGCGCTCCCACCACGCGGCGGGCGGCACGATCGCCAGTGTCTGCTCGGGCGCGGACATCTTGGGCCAGGCGAAACTCCTCGACGGCCGCCGGTGCACCACCCACCACGACCTGCAGGACGAGCTCGCGCGCCGCTACCCGGCGACCTCGGTGGTGCGCGACGTGCTGTTCGTGTCCGACCGGCGGGTCGTGACCTCGGCCGGCATCGCCAGCGGCATCGACCTCGCGCTCCACCTGCTGGCGGACGAGCACGGTCCCGGCGAGGCGGCGCGGGTGGCCCGGGCGATGGTCGTCTACGCGCGCCGCAACGGCGACGAGCAGCAGGCCAGCGCGATGCTGCGGCACCGCGCGCACCTCGACGACGCCGTGCACCGGGTCCAGGACATCATCGACGCCCGCTTCACCGACCCCCTGCCGCTGAGCGAACTCGCCGCCACCGTCGGCGTCAGCGAACGCACCCTCACCCGCTCGTTCACCCAGGCCACCGGACTGACACCGCTGCGCTACCAGCAGATCCTGCGCTTGGAGCGGGCCGATCACCTGCTCGGCCGGGGTGCCACCGCCGAGTCCGCCGCGCGGGCCGTCGGGCTCGCCGACGCGCGCATGCTGCGCCGCATCCGCACCCGCGAGGCCACCGCGCGGAGTTGAGCCGCGCGATCGGACCCTTGACTTGTGGACATACACATAACCATTATCTGTATGACTGTCGCTTGGTGATGGTGGTCCGAAGACGTACCCGCACACGAGGAAAGGGCAGGTCAGCGGTGCACGAGAAGCCTCTCACGAACTCCGTGCACGTGGTGCAGGGCGAACGGGTGCACATGCCCGTCGACGTGCGCGCGGCCACCGGCATCACCGCGCAGTTCCTGGTCCCCGCCGGGCCCGCGCGCGACACCCTCGCCGCCGCAGGACTCGAACCGGTCACCCCGATCCCGGGACGGGTTCCCGCGACCTTGGGGTTCATCCACTACCTCGACTGCGACCTGGGCGAATACCACGAGTTCCTGGTGGCGCTGATGTGCAGGCAGCCCGGCGTGCGCGGATCGACCGGCGTCTTCATCCACTGGCTGCCGGTCGACCAGACCTTCACCTGCGAGGCGGGGCAGAACATCTGGGGATTCCCCAAGGAGATCTCCACCATCGACGTCAGCACCCGCGGCAAGCGCACCCGCTGCGAGGTGCGGCTGGAGGACCGTCCCGTCGTCGCGCTGGAGTTCGGGCGCGGCGTACCCGCTCCCTCCGCGATGGGCGCGATGACCCTCGACGCCTACACCCACCGCGACGGCGTCCTGCGGCGAACCCCGTGGACGATGCGCGCCGGCGGCACCCGGATGCGCCCCGCAGGCGCGCGGGTGGAACTCGGCGATCACCCGATCAGCGACGACCTGCGGCGACTCGGATTTCCGCGAAAGGCCCTGTTCACCAACCACATCGGCGAGCTGACGATGCGGTTCGCCGACGCAACACCCATTTCCAGCCGTTCGTGACCACGCGAACCGGAGCAGTCAACGGCGACCACTGGAGAAGTTGGACGAAAATGAGCGATGCCGATTACATCGTCGTGGGCGCGGGCAGCGCCGGATCCGTCGTGGCCGGCAGGCTGGCCGAGCGCGGGGCGAACGTGCTCCTGCTGGAGGCCGGGCGCAAGGACGACCTCCCCACCGTCACCGTGCCCGGCATGATCTCCGTGCTGCACGTCGTGCCGCAGCTGAAGAAGCAGGTGACCTGGAAGCAGTACTCGACCCCGCAGAAGCACGCCCACGAACGCGAGATCCCGATGACCCGGGGCAAGGTCCTGGGCGGGTCGAGCTCGGTCAACGGCATGCTCTTCGTGCGCGGCAACAAGGACAACTACGACTCGTGGGCCGCCGAGGGCTGCGAGGGCTGGAGCTACCAGGACGTCTTACCCGCCTTCAAGCGCCTGGAGAACTGGGAGGAGGGCGCCAGCGACGTGCGCGGCGCGGGCGGCCCCATCGAGGTCACGCGGCAGAAGGACATCACACCGGCCGGAGAGCAGTTCATGGCCGCAGCGCAGGAAACCCTCGGCGTGCCGCGGATCGACGACTACAACGGCGAGTCCCAGGAAGGCGTGAGCGTCTTCCAGCAGAGCGCGAGCAAGGGCCGCCGCTACAGCTCCTCGCGCGGCTACCTGACCAACCGCGAGCTGCCGTCGCTGCGCGTGCGCACCCACGTGCACGTCGCACGCGTCATCATCGAGAACGGCCGCGCCACCGGCGTGGAGATCATCGACACCAAGAGCGGCCGGAAGGAGACGCTGCGCGCCTCCAGCGGCGTCGTGGTCTCGGCAGGCGTGGTCGGATCGCCGCAGCTCCTGATGCTCTCCGGTGTCGGCCCGGCCGGTCACCTCAAGGAGAAGGGCATCGAGGTCAAGGCCGACCTGCCGGTGGGCCAGAACCTGCACGACCACCTGTTCGTGCCCATGACGTTCGTGACCAAGAAGGCCCTGCACCGCTCCACCGCGACCTACATGGCCTCCGGGATGCTCAAGGAAGCCCTGGGCAAGCGCGGTGAGTCCTGGCTCGGCAGAACGCTCTTCGAGACCGTCGGTTTCGTCAAGACCTCACGCGCCAAGGGCGACGTGCCGGACATGCAGATCCACACGATCCCGTGGAGCTACCCGACGCCCAACCAGGACGAGGACAAGCTCTACCGGACCGACACTCGTCCTGCGATCACGATCTTCCCGACGCTGATCTACCCGCAGAGCCGCGGCGAGGTCCGGCTGGCCTCGACCGATCCGACGGCCTCGCCGGTGATCGACCCCGGTTATCTCAGCGAACCGGCCGACACCGAGTTCCTCATCGAGGCGATGGGCATGATCCGGGAGATCATGGCGAACAAGACCATCGCCGCGGACGTCACCGAGGAGCTCAGCCCCGGCCCGAAGTACTTCGACGAGACCGCGCTGTTGCGCGAGCTGCCGACCCGGATCCACTCCGTCTACCACCCGGTCGGCACCTGCCGCATGGGCGTGGACGAGCGCGCGGTCGTCGACCCCCAACTGCGCGTCCGAGGCGTCGACGGCCTCTGGGTGGCCGACGCCTCGATCATGCCCAGCATCACCGGAGGCAACACCAACGCCCCCTCGTACATGATCGGCGAAATGTGCGCCTCCCTCATCTGACCCGACC